>JBAUHP010000243.1:0-1959 GCA_049680345.1 Albidovulum sp.
GCTTTATCTGATCAACGACCACCCCCGCAGGAACCGACCGCGAATTACCCCGCCCGTAAGGGATGATACAAAAGGTGCAGCGGTGGTCGCAGCCGTTTTGCACCTGAACATAGGCGCGGTGGCGGCCGAACCCGTCGATCAGGTGACCGGCGGTTTCGGTCACCGACATGATGTCATCGACCTGAATGCGTTCCGTCTTGCCAATCAGATCAGGGGCTTTGATGCCTGACCAGGTCGCGGCTTGCATCTTTTCGGTATTGCCGATCACTCGACTGACCTCGGGCATGGCGGCGAAGGTTGCAGGTTCGGTCTGCGCGGCGCATCCGGTGACGATAAGGGTCGCATCGGGGTTCTGGCGGCGCAGCTTGCGGATTTCTTGCTTGGCCTTGCGCACCGCTTCGGCGGTCACCGCGCAAGTATTAATCACAACCGCGTTTTCCACCCCGGCGCTGGCGGCAAGTTCCTTCATTGCCTCCGTCTCATAAGCGTTAAGACGGCAGCCAAGCGTGGTGAAGATTGGCGCGCTCATCTGTGGGCCGCTAGGAATTCGGGGGTAAGCCAGCCGTCGAACACATGCGCTGTGGGTCCGGTCAACCATACGCCGTCGTCGCGCCAGTCAACCTCCAGCACGCCACCGTCAACCTCAAGCGTGACCTGCCGCCCGGTCAAGCCGCGCAGATGGGCCGCAACCGCCGTGGCGCAGGTGCCAGAGCCGCAAGCAAGGGTAATGCCTGTGCCACGTTCCCAAACCCGCAGGCGCAGGCGGTCAAGGCCGATGAGGCTGGCAAATTCGACATTGGTGCGTTCGGGGAACAGCGGATCATGTTCAAAGGCAGGGCCGGTATCGGCAGGGTCAACGGCGGCGGCGTCGCGTACAAAGAAGATGCAATGCGGATTGCCCATGCCAACGGCAGCCGGATCGCCCTTCAGCGGCAGGTGCAGGTGATCGACATCGCGCGCCAGTGGAATTTCGGTCCAGCCGAATTGTGGCTGGCCCATATTGACGCTGACCAGACCATCGGCGCGGCGCTGTGCCACCAGCCCGCCGCGTTCAGTCACAAGGGTAATGCGGTCGCGCGCCAGCTTGGTCATCACATGGCCTGCGACGCAGCGCGTGGCATTGCCACAAGCCCCTGCCCGGCTGCCATCGGCATTCCAGAAAACCAGCTCAAAATCAGCGTCCTTAGCGGGGCGAATTTCGGCAAGCTGGTCAAAGCCCACACCTCGGTGGCGATCCCCCAAAGCACGCGCCAGCGCAGGCGTCGTCACAGCGCTGCGCCCGCGTGTGTCGATCACCACGAAGTCATTGCCCGCCCCGTGCATTTTCATGAACGGCTGGCCATCTGTGTCGTTTAGGTCTTTCATGCGGCCCATATACGCTTGGCCAACCGATTTTGCCAGTGTTTGCCGCTTTTGCACTTGACCCTGTCATGCGGGCTTCCTAAAGAAGCGCCCTGTGATGGGCCGGTAGCTCAGTTGGTAGAGCAACTGACTTTTAATCAGTAGGTCTCGGGTTCGGATCCCGACCGGCTCACCATAACTTTCAAAGGCTTAGGTGGAAACGCCTGAGCCTTTTGTTTTTGCGGGCAGCCACGGGGCTACCGCCGCACGCAATTTCGCACCGTTAGGTGACGGAGTGGCAAAGCAGAAGAATCACATTCTTGCTCCGGGGCAGCGTTGGAGGGAACTTGTCGAACTTTTCGACCGCCCAATCCCTAGAACATCTAAAGGTTGCCTTCGGCCCGGCTCTCATATCGGTTGGCTTTCGGTCGACGCAGCACCAGAAATCGCACTTGCTCGACGGTCGCTTTGGGCCGTGAGCGACGATCATACGGCCTAGTCAACGCTGCCCGTCGTCAGGGTTCTTGGCACCAATGGCAGGTTAATCGAAGAGAGAGTTCGGCTCATCTGGTTGGCTTGATTATGCGGCGCGTTGTCAGTGATGCAAGCGTCACGTTT
>JBAUHP010000244.1:0-5398 GCA_049680345.1 Albidovulum sp.
TCGATTCCATCGCACCCACAAAGCCGACCGGGCAGCCGATAATAGCGGCAGGGCGCGGACAAGTCGCATCTTCCAGCATGTTGAGCAGGTGAAACAGGGCCGTGGGCGCATTGCCGATGGCCACCACCGCCCCCGCCAGATGCGGGCGCCACAGCTCAAGCGCTGCGGCAGAACGGGTATTGCCCATCTCTTTCGCCATCCCGGCCACGCGCGGGTCCTGCAAGGTGCAGATTACCTCGTTATTCGCCGGAAGACGCGACCGGGTGATCCCTTCCGAGACCATGCGCACATCGCAAAGGATCGGCGCGCCCGCCTCAAGTGCTGCCCGGGCGGCGATGGCCATGCCGGGGGAAAAGCGGACATGGTCCTCAAGGCCCACCATCCCGGCGGCATGGATCATGCGGACGACGACGACCTCTTCCTCGGGCGTGAAACGGGCAAGGTCGGCCTCTGCCCGGATCGTGGCGAAGCTTTCAAGGTAAATCGCGGCGCCGTCGGTCTGGTAGCTATGGGGCATGTTGGATCTCGGTCAGAAGGGCGGGATTGTCGGTGAGGGTCGCGGGGCCTAGCCCGGTCAGCGAAGGGGAGCCGGCGGCGGTGCCGTTCCGGATCAGGTCGACCGTACCATCCGCGCGGCCGACCAGCGTCAGCGGCGCGGGCCCCGGATGGGCGCAGCCCTTGGCGCAGCCCGAGACATGCAGGCGTGCACTCTCTGGCAACGAAGCGCCCAGCGCGCGGGCCAGGCCGCGCGTCGCGATCAGCGCCTGCGGGCAACCGGGCGCACCGGTGCAGGCGGTCACGCGCAGCATCGGGTCGGCGGGGTCGGTGATCAGGCCGGGAATGGCGGGCAGGGCGGTTGCGCCCTCGATCAGGATCATGCGCCATGGGGTGATGCGCAAGGGGCCGTTTTCGGCAAGAACAGACATGGTTTCAGCCGTGATCTGGCCGAATTCGAAACCGACGATGTAGCCGAGTTCGTGCGGTCCAACCTCCACAACGGGAACGTTGGCGAAATTCACTCCGCCTTGCTGAAACCGCGTCGGAAGTCGCCCGTTGCGGCTGGCGCCCGGCTCATCTGGCCAGAGCCGGGCCATTCGGCCCCGTCCGTCGACAATCCCGCCCACAGAAATAAACCAATGCGCGAGTTCTACAGCAGCCTCAGCCACAGCTTCCGCGCTGTCGACCATAGCCCCGGTGATGAAGGTGTCAGCATAGACGAGCCAGCCCTCGAAGTGTGGGGTGATCCGGATATCGGCGGAAACGCTGCCGAGAATTGACGGGCGGAAAACTGAATCCACCGAGAAACCGAACTTGCCGGGAAGCTCCGGCGCGTCGGGTGCCCCGAGCGCGCGTTCCAGCGCGCGGGCGATGTCAACCGTCCCATCACTATCGCGCCAGAAGGGCGTGACGGTGATGTTGCGGCGGCTTTCGGCTTCGGTCGTCTCGTCGATCAGGCCGAGGGCGGAGAGGCCTTCGATCAGCGGGCCGTGCGCTGCATCGGCCACGCCGCGAAGCTGGACATTGGCGCGGGCCGACAGGTCGATGAGGCCGTTGCCATGCTGCGCCGACAGCACAGCGATGCCCCTGGCCTGCTCCGGCGTCAGCCGACCGCTGCGCGGACGGATGCGCACCACCAGCCCGTCGCCTGACATCATCGGGCGCAGCGCACCGGGGCACCAGCCTTTGATCAGCGGTGCTTTCATTGCCCAGCCTCAAGTCTGGCCGCGATGGAATTGCGCCGCGTGATCCAAAGCCCTGCGTCGCGCAAGGCGTTGAAGCGGTCGTGCATCGCGGCCAAAGCTTCGGGGTTTTCGCGGGACATGAAGTCGACCACTTCATCGCGGCCCAGGGTCGCGTCGTGATAAAGGTCGAACAGATGCGCGGGCACGGCGCGGGCCAGATGGGCGAAGGCCGCAAGATGGTCGAGCGTCGCCGAAATTTCGGCCGCGCCGCGAAAACCATGCGCCATCATCCCATCGGCCCATTTGGGGTTGGCGGCCCGGGCGCGCACCACGCGGGCCAATTCTTCGGGCAATGTCCGGGCGCGGGGGCGGCCTTCTTGGGTAGCGTCAAGATGGTAAAGTGCGGGTTGCTGGCCGCCAAGGCGCGCGACAGCGGCGGCAAATCCGCCTTCATGTGCCGCGTAATCCGAAGCCAGAAGCAGATCGGATTCGGCCAGATCTTGCACATGAACAAATGCGTCCGCGCCCTTCACGCGCTCCTCGAGCGCTGCTCGCTCTCGTCGCGGCTCGGTCAGTCCGGCGGTCCATTCCGAACCTTTAAGCCAGGCTTCACCTGCAGCAGTCTGGCCATCTTGCCCGTAATCTTCAAGCGCTGCCCCCATCGACAGGCCGTAAAGGCCAGGCTTGGGGCCAAAAACACGCGGGGTCTCATCGAGATAGGGGTTATCCTCCCGGGTTTCTTCGCGCCCCGCCAAAGCGGTGGCGGCGGCTTCGAAAAGCTGTGAGAGCCCCGGAAATACGTCTCTGAACAGGCCTGAAACGCGCAAAGTCACATCAATGCGCGGGCGGCGCAGCAGGGCCAGTGGGATGATCTCAAAGCCAGACACGCGATCTGATCCGTCATCCCAACGAGGGGCAAGGCCCGCAAGCTGCAACGCCATGGCAAATTCCTCGCCCGCCGTGCGCATGGTGGCCGAGCCCCACAGATCGATGACCAGTGATTTGGGCCAATCGCCATGATCTTGCAGATGTTTGCGCAACAGCTCTTCCGCCAGTTTCACGCCTTGGGCGTGGGCGGCGCGCGACGGCACGGCGCGCGGATCGGTGGTGTAAAGGTTGCGCCCCGTCGGCAGCACGTCCGAGCGGCCCCGATAGGGCGATCCCGAAGGGCCCGCCGTTACGCGCGCGCCCGCCAAGGCCGCCATCAGACCCGCGCTTTCCTCGGCACCGCATTGACCTTGCCCGAAGATATGCAGCCCCTCGCCGAACTGGCTTTCCTTGATGTCACAGACGAAACGGTCGATGCGGGTGATCGCCTCGGCGGGTGAGGCATCGGCGGGGATGCCAAGATCGGCCTCAACGCCAGCCGCTTGCGCCTCATCGCGGATTGATCCGATAAGCCGGTCGCGGCGTGAGGGGTCAAGCCCGTCAGCGGTGGAATATTCGTCCAGCAAGCCCTCCAGCCGGGTCATGCCTTCGGGCACGGCGCTGTCAAGTATCGGCGGTGGCAGATGGCCGATGGTCACCGCGCCAATGCGGCGCTTGGCCTGTGCAGCCTCGCCCGGATCATTAACGATGAACGGATAGATCACCGGCATCGCACCGGTCAGGGCTTCGGGCCAGCAGGCATCTGATTGCGCCACCGATTTGCCCGGCAACCATTCCAGCGTGCCATGCGCGCCGATATGCACCATGGCGTGCATGCCTTGGGCCCGCAGCCACAGATAGAAGGCCACATAGGCATGGCGCGGCACGCGGGAAAGATCGTGATAGGTATCTTCGCGCCCGGCCACCTCACCGCGTTCCGGCTGCAACGCGATGAGCGCAGCACCGCACCGAAGGGCGGCGAAGCGAAGAGCGCCCGCTTCGACGGCAGGGTCATCCTCGATGGGCCCCCAAGCGGCGAAAAGAGCCTCGCGCAGAGCGTCAGGCAGTTCCGAAACAGTCTCTAAATAGGCCGAAACAGGCCATTCGATCACCTCAAGGCCCAGCGCCCGGGCAAGGCCATCGCGCCTTGTCACCCCGTAGCCATCAGCCGCCAAGGCTGCCAAAATCGCCTCGACCGAGGCCAAAGCATCAAGCCCCACCGCATGGGCCAGCTGATGCGCCTTGCCCGGATATGTCGACAGCACCAGCGCCAGCTGCCGATCTGCGGCCGGGGTTGATGCCAAACGCCACCAACCCGCGACCTTATCGGCAATCGCCGCCACCCGTTCGGGATCGGCGCGGTGCGCAAAGCGCGAATATTGCAGATCGGGATCGCGGCGCGAAGGTTGCTTGAAACTGGCCACCCCGGCAAAGATCCGCCCGTCAACCTCGGGCAAAACCACATGCATGGCCAGATCGGCGGGGGAAAGACCACGCTCGGACCCTTCCCAATCACTGCGCCTTGCGGTGGACAGGGCAAGCTGAAAGACCGGGCAGCCCGGCGCATCCAAGGCCGACGCGGCCCCATCCGCGCCCTTGGCCGAAAAGGCCGTGGCATTGACGATGGCCGCCGGGCCAAGCCGCACAAGCTCGGCCCCCAGCCAGACAGAGGCTGCCGCATCCTTCAGGCTTGGGGCGAAAGCACCGATAGCGGCAAAGCCGCGCGCCTCAAGTGCCGCGATCATCGTATCAATCGTGTCTGTATCGGCTGAGGTCAGGTAAGACCGGTAAAAGGTCACAACCGCCAGCGGCCGCGCGCCCCCAGCCGGCGCAGCAACCACACCCTTACCGGGCTGGTACCAGCCAAATTGCGGCACGGTCTTGTCGCCCGCCACCGGCCCCGCATAAAGACCGGCGGCCAGTGCAAGCTGCTGCAACGCGGCCTGTGCTGCCACCGCGCCCCCGGCATCACAAAGCGCCGTCAGCCGGTGCAGGGTCGATTTGGGCAAGGTCGAAAGCGCATCTAGTTGCGGATCTTCGCGCCCGTCGGCGGGCAATATCGCCAGTGCAATACCGTTGCGGCGCGCCAGATCTTGCACCTGCGCCAAACCGTAAGACCAATAGCTTTCGCCGCCAATCAGCCGGATCAAGATGCCTTTTGCGCCGATTAGGGTCTTTTCCGCATAGGTATCGACCGACAAAGGATGGCGAAGCGCCACAAGATTTGCCAGCCTCAGCGTCGGCAATCCGCCCTTCGCCCGATGCCAGCCCGCCGCGAAAGCGCCAAGGTCACTGTCGGAAAAAGACAGCACCACAAGCTCGGCCGGGTCCTGGCCAAGATCGAAGGGCGTATCACTTTCGTCCAGCCCATGACTTTCGCGAAAGACCACATGCATGAAAGGTCAGGCCCCTACTGGTTCTGGCACCAGAACCGCACGGATCGCGGCCGGATCGACGTGATCATGCTCTCCAATCACCACCAGTCGCGATTGGCGCGGCGTATCCCCCCATGGCCGGTCATACTGCGCACGAATACGCGTACCCACGGCCTGCACCAGCATCCGCATCGGCTTGCCCGTCACCGCAACATAGCCTTTGACGCGCAAGATATGCTGCTCGCTCGCCAACCGCACGATCGCGGCCTGAAGTGCTTCGGGGTCGGCCACTTCGGGCAGGCTGATGACCACGGTTTCAAAATCATCATGTTCATGGTCGTCATGGCCATCATGATGCGAAGGCCGCGCGTCAATGTCATCTTCGGCGGCCGCATTCAGGCCAAGAATCAGGCGCGGATCAATGCGGCCTTCCTCCATCGCGATGATCGGCAGTTTGCGCGGGGCTTCAGCCTC
>JBAUHP010000245.1:0-18225 GCA_049680345.1 Albidovulum sp.
TCGCCAACCACTTCGCTGACCGGCAGTCGATATTCGAAGGAATAACCGAAATCACCGACCAGCATCCCTCCCGCCCAATGCAGATAGCGCAAAGGCGCTGGTTGATCAAAGCCGTAACGGGCGCGCAATGCCTCTATCTCGGCCAGATCGGCGGCCTCGCCCATCGCGCGCAGCTCTGACACGTAGCTCTCGAAAAAGTCGCCGGGCGGAAGTTCGATGATGGTGAATACCAAAAGCGAAATCAGCACAAGCGTCGGGATCATGATGGCGGTGCGCCAAAGAATATACTTCAGCATCCTCAGATCACCCCATCAAGCCAGAAGGTATCGGGCTGGTAGACGCCAAGGTAGGAGGTGGGCGAAAACCCATAAAGCCCCTCTTCAGGCAAGTTTTGCAGCCGCGAAGTCCACATCACGGGCTGCAATGTGCTGTTCACGACGCCGATCGAATAGGCTTCATGGGCGTGGATGGACAGCATCTGATGCCAGATCTTTTCTCGCGCCGCGAACGTGTCAGACACGCCCCATTTTTTGAACAGCGCCAGAAGTTCTTCAACCTCGGGCAGATCGGGCGGATGGCCCTGTTCGCCCCTGGAAATGTAGTGCATGCCCCAAAGAGGCCATTGCAATTGGTCATCAGCGGTGGGCGCCAGACCGGCTGGCGACATGTCTGCCGTGGGCACGCCATTGTCGATACCGCCCCAGACCGACATCATCGTCTCGCCCGCTCTGGCGCGGCTGCGGAAAAGATCGCGCTGCGAGACACGGGTGAAAAGCTTAATACCGATCTCTAGCCAATGATCCGAGATAAGTTCAAGCACATCGGTTTCCAGCGTACTTTCGCCAGCGGATTCCACAATAATATGTGCAGGCCGGCCATCAGGCAAAAGCCTGATCCCGTCCTCATCACGCTGATCAAGCCCGGCTGCATCCAAAAGCGCATTGGCGGTGGCGGGGTCATGCTCTGTCCAGGCATTGGCGTATTCGGGCTTGTAAAGCGGGCTTTCGGGAAGCACCGTATCCGTGCTTTCCTTGGCCAAGCCAAAGAACGACACCATGTTGATTTCGCGCCGGTTGATCGCCAAAGACAAAGCGCGGCGCACATTGCGGTCACGAAATACCGCGCGCCAGCCAAGATCATTGCAATTCAGATTGGGTAAAAGCGCCATTACCGAGCCCTTGGTAAGCTTCCACAAAGCGACCCGGACCGGGTGCACTTTCTCGGCGGCCTTCAAATAGCGGTAATCATCAAAGGCGAGACCCTGAACTTGCAAATCGGTTTCGCCCGCGCCGGTCTTGGCGGCAATGATCGTGGCCGAACTTATATTCAGAAGGAACTTGTCGATATAGGGCAGCTGCACGCCTGCTTCATCAACCCGGTGGTAGTATTTGTTGCGCTTGAACACATATTGATCGGCGGGCGGAAGGGTGGTGTTCACCCATGGATCAAGGGTCGGAAGATCGGGATTCTCAGGGCGGTAGCTGCGCGACATTTTTGTGTGTAGATCCGCCCATGTCTGGACCCGCTGCTGTTCGACCAGCGCCGAAAGGCGAATGGGATCCTGATATTTCTGGTGGAACTGCCGCATATAGGCCGCAGGCATAGCGATCACCAGCGCCTGCGGCGCAGCCAGGCCAGGCAAGAAAACAGGGTTGGGGTATTCCCAAGAATAGCGCACCGTAAGATCATCAAGCACTTCGAACTGTGGCGGCTTGCCTTGCGCCAACAATTCGCGGGGCAGGCCGCCGGGGCGCAGATCTTTGTCGTTGTGAACGTCTTCCCAGCAATATCTGAAGTCATCGGCGGTAAACGCACTGCCGTCAGACCAGCGATGGTTTGGGCGAAGATGGAAAGTGAATATCCGATCCTCTACCGTCACAACACGTTCGACGATATCGGGCTGAAGGTTCAGATCGGTATCGTACCCCACCAGCCGGGCATATCCATAAATCGTCATCAACCGGATATCTTTTTGCCCGCCGATCAACATCCGCAACGTACCGCCACGCTGGCCCGGCATGCGGCCCGATGCGGCGAGGTTAATCACACGCGGCACGTCGGGCAGCGGATTTTCAACGTCAGGAAGGCTATCGGTGATCAGTTGCGAGCTGTCATCATCAGCCGCCGTCGCCTGCGCCCACAAGGCGCGTGGCGCCAACAGCGCCGAGACAGTTCCAAGAAGTGCGCGGCGACCAATCATAGGTGCCCGCAAATCACATGCAGACTATTGGCCCAGATCCACTCCAAAAATCCCACCCTGCTCTCCAAATGTTCAAAGTCGGATCTATCAAATTCTGGCGATTTGCCTGCCACATCACGCAGCGAACGTTTTCGGCCAAATGCAATTCCCAAGGACCAGAACGAAACTTGCCCAAAGCCTAACCGACAGCAATTTGGCTGTCTACCGTGATCCGGTCACATCGGGCTGGCTGTTCGATCTCTCGATTTATGAGTTCAACCGCCTTACGCTGTCGGTTTTTCCGACAAGCGCGTTGCGATGCAGCAAGATCAGTTCTTCCGCCTGCGAGTGCTTTTCGTCAAATCCGAAGGTCATGTCAGTTGCGCCGTCGCAGGCCATGTTCTTTGGGCCGGGCAAGAAAACCGAAACCGTCTCGGGCACGCCGCGCAACTCTTCTTGCCCCGCAAACTGCCAGTCACCGTCGCAATAATCTTTGAACATCTCACTGGCAACGATCGGGTGGTTGAATTTCTTCGTCAAACTCTCCAGCCGCTGCACTTCATTCACGGCCGCGCCGAAGGCTGAAAACGTCAAACGGCTTTGCAGCCCGACATTGCCGTACATGACATTACCGACATGAAGGCCTATTCCAAATCTGATTTCGTCTAGGCCCCTCTCGGCCCGGTTTCGGTTCAGCGCTTGCATCCGTATGACAGCGGTTCTTGCGGCATTCATCGCCGCACGCGCTGCGGTTTGCGACGCAAGCTTTTGCCGCTCGCACGGATAAACCGCCAAGAACCCATCACCCACAAAGCTGAGTATTTCGCCACCATCGCGGTTAAACGGCGTGGCGACCGCGTCAAAGAATTCATTCAACGTGTCGATGAAAACCTGCCGCCCGCCGTTTTCCGCAAGTGCAGTAGAACTGCGC
The DNA here is from genome assembly GCA_049680345.1 of Albidovulum sp. GTDB lineage: Bacteria > Pseudomonadota > Alphaproteobacteria > Rhodobacterales > Rhodobacteraceae > TMP-24. The sequence continues at coordinate 3,111 of JBAUHP010000245.1, forward strand.
ATATCGACCATGACCAGTGCTGCCCGCACCGTTTCCCCATCGCCGCGGCGGATCTGCCCCGAAAGCACGCGTTCGCCCGCGTTACCGCCCAGATAGGTCGTCAGCATATTGCCCGCCAGTTTGCGCAAAACGGCCATCTGGGCCGCTACGGCAAAGTTGTTTTGGATATGCAGCAAGGCCTTGATCATTTCCTCGCTAAAGCCCTCACCAGCGTCGGTTGCCCAAGACCCAAGCATGCCCTTTTCTTCGGCATCGCCAAAAGATTGTTTGAACGCCAGATAGTCGGTGATGCCCAAATGTTTGATGTCCTCAAAAACCGGAAACTCGGGCGGGGCGGTGGGGCTGATGCGTCGCCGCAGGTGGCTTAGGTTCTTGCTGACAAGCTGGTAATAGGGGCTGGAGAGATAGCGTTCGGGCGGAGCTTTCTTTGTATCCAGATTATATCCCTCTATCTCGACCGGCTGCCCCCGGAGCCAGGTAAAGCCAAGTGCGGTATAGAGCGGATGCAACATAGAGAAGGTCACATGCACCCGTGCAAGCGGGATACCGATTGCAGAAAGCCGCTCGCATATACCACAAGTGATCGTCTCAAGATCACTGCCATTCAGGGCGGATTGCCTTAGCCAGGTTGAGATCCCATCAATTAGGGTTCTTGAAATTTCTTGGCGCGACGCATCCATGGGTAATCCTACTGTGGCTTGTTTGCCTTCAAAGCTTGGGAAACTGACCGTCGCCCCAAGAAATTTCGCCGGTGGGAACAAACATCCCGTCACCGCCGTTGCCCAAGAGATAGGGGGGCGCAGCCCAATGTCAAATCGGCGCGGCAAGCAAATCCTGCGATGTCATCCCAGACGCACCCGAAGCGCTGCCGAACATTTGATCCCACCTGCGCGTTTGAGCGGTATCCACGGACAAGGAAGGCCGCTATCACTGCCTTATGGGAATGTCCGAAGAAACCGAGTTTCTGTCAGCACTGCCGCGCTTTCTTGAGTTTGAGGGGGTTGCGGATTTCTCTCATTACCGGGCCTTGCCGGATGGCTGGGCCTTGGCACTTGCCGATATTGAGGATTCAACCGGTGCCATTGCTTCTGGCCGGTATAAATCGGTGAATATGGCTGGCGCATCGGTCATCACCGCCGTGCTCAATTCGCTGCAACGCCCCGAGCTTCCGTTTGTTTTTGGCGGCGATGGCGCGTTTGTTGCGGTGCCACCGTCGGGCATCAAGGCCGCAGCCATCGCCTTGGGGCAGGTCCGGACCTGGGTCGAAGACAACTTTGGCTTGCAGATGCGCGCGGCGGTGGTTCCGCTTGCCGATATTCGCGCTGCCGGGCTGGATGTCACGGTGGCTGAGTTTCAGGCAAGCGCGGAAGTATCCTACGCGATGTTCGCCGGCGGCGGCGCAAGTTGGGCCGAAGAGCAGATGAAAGAAGGCGTTTATTCGACCCCCAAAGCAGCTCTTGGCGATGCACCAGACCTGACCGGCCTTTCTTGCCGGTGGAACCCGATTTCGTCAAAGAACGGCCAGATCGTATCCATCATCGCGGTGCCAACTGCGCAAGGCAGCGGTGATGCGTTTCAAAAACTGTTTACTGACGTTGTCGAATTGGTCAGCGGTGAAAACCGTGAAGGGCATCCGCTTCCAGAAGACGGCCCGAAAGTTGAAGTGTCATTCACGGGAATTGATGCCGAAGCCTTGACCCGCACCAGCAGGTTTCAACGCCTTCGCTCAAGGGTTTCGATCATGGTGTTAACGGCGTTTCTGACAGTTGTGCACCGCCTCAACCTCAAACTTGGCAGCTTTGACATGCGCGCGTACGCGCGCGATCTTTCCGCGAACTCAGATTTCCGTAAATTCGACGACGCATTGAAGATGACCGTCGATGTTGACCCCGCTCGGTTGGCAAGAATAGAAAACCGGCTTGAACGGGCCGCCACAGAAGGTGTGTGCACCTATGGTATGCATGTCCAAGATCAGGCATTGGTGACATGTATTGTGCCGTCACCCATGCGCCGCGATCACATGCATTTCATTGACGGTGCAACCGGCGGCTATGCGGCGGCGGCCAGCCAGCTGAAGGCCAAAGCGACCGTGGCTTGAGATAGGCGGCGGGTTCTGACACTCTGTTTCAGTACGAACAATCGACATAAGTTTTTGGGAGACGGCCTAAATGACAATCAAGGTGCAATTGGCTGCGGCAGCAATGGTGTTTTTATGCGGCTTCTCCAGTGCTCCGGCCCAAGAATGGCGCCAAGATCTTGCGGATGAATTCGACGGGACGGATTTTTCGGCAGAGGGCGGGCTTTACTACAAAGAGAATTTTGAGCAATCCGCAGGTACGGTCGAGTTTCAAAATGAGGTCAAATTTTCAGGCACGGGTGCTGTGAAACTAAGCGTGAAGCCCATCTGCACCGAAGGGCCAGACACCTGCAGCGAACGCGCGGAACTGTGGGAGATACCCAAATTTCGCGTGCCCTATGAACAAGCCGTATGGGAAGGTTTCGCGGTGAAATTCGGCGACCCGGTCCCACAAGCCGATCATCGTTATCTTATCGCCCAGTGGAAACGTGAAATCGGGCCGGAAGCCGAAGGTGATTTCAGTCCGTTTTTGGCGTTCAGGCTGAAGGGCGGCAAGCTTTTTATCACCGTTGAAACCAATTACTTCGATGAGTTCACTGCAGGCCCCTTGGGGCAACAAGCCCAATGCGGGCCGGATCAAACGCCGGTCTGGCCGCGTAAAAACACCAACCAGATGCGCGCGCTAATCGTAGCGGACGGCAGTTGGACGGCAGAGGATGGTGGCGAATTTCATGCCTGTACTGACAAGATCGAAATCATCAATCGCGGTAATCCGCTGCCCAGGCCCGATGAGGGCTGGATCGATTTTGTGGTCTTGTCACAACCCGGACCAACCGGGACCGGTCATATCGAGATTTTTGCCAATAGGGCTTGGATTGCGACTGTGAAAGGCAATATCGGGCATAACGACCATGGTTTGGGCGATAACCAGTACTTCAAATTCGGCCCCTACCGCGCCGCAGCGAACGACAATTGGAGCCTTTACTACGATGATTTTCGCCGGTCATTGGATTGTGAGTTCGTTTTGCGCGATGCCGCAGCTTGTGCAAAAATTCAATAGAAGTCATAAAAAGCTGGAATTGCCGGCATCGCGAGATGCACGCAAGGCCATAGGGCATCGCAAATGACGGTGGGGGCATCAGCGGCTAGATACGATCCGGCCAGAGGGCACTTTCCCACCTGTCCGAAGCCATAGTGGGGAGCAGCGTGATTTGGCGTCCGATCTTTTACGGATAGAGAACCTCAGCATCTCTTTTGCGATGTTGGGGGGAAAGGTCGAAGCGGTAAAAAACGCAAGCCTCAGGGTGGCGCCGGGAAAGGTGACCGCACTTGTTGGTGAATCCGGTTCTGGAAAATCGGTTATCAGCCAAGCGGTGATGGGGATCTTGCCGCGGATCGCGACACCATCGGGCAAGATCATCTTTGCAGATAGCCGCGACGCACAAGAGCCGGTCGATCTTTTGACCTTGCCGGTGGATGGCCCCGAGATCAGGGCGATACGCGGCCGCAGGATCGGGAAGATCTTCCAAGAACCAATGACTTCATTATCGCCGCTTCACACAATTGGCGATCAGATTTCCGAAGTCTTGCGAGTTCACGAAGTCACCACCTTCGAGGAGCGGCGCGCGCGGACGGAAGAAATGCTGTCGTTGGTCGGCTTCCCCGACCCCGCCCGGGCCTTCTCCATGTACCCGTTCGAACTTTCAGGAGGTATGAGGCAGCGCGCGATGATCGCCATGGCGCTCATCTGTCGCCCTGCCCTTCTGGTTGCTGACGAACCGACAACCGCGCTTGATGTGACGATTCAGGCTCAGATCCTTGAGCTTTTGCGGGAGTTGCAGATCAAACTGAATATGTCGATGCTGCTGATCACCCATGATCTTGGTGTGGTGGCCAATGTCGCGGATGAGGTCGTGGTGATTTATCACGGAAATATACTAGAGGCCGGACCGGTTGAGGATATTTTCCGCAACCCCTCGCATGAATATCTTAAGGGTCTGATGGCTGCGGTGCCGCATTTTGACATGAAGCCCGGCGAGCGTCTGAAATCGTTGCGCGAGATCCCGTTCAATTCCGAAAATCTCTTGATTGGAAAAGCAACATCCACCGGGCCGCGCCCCGAGGTCGTCTTGTCTGTCCGCAACCTCAAGAAATCATACCAGACCCGCAAATCTGGCATATTCGAGAAGGCCGATGTCAGCAAAACCTTGGTCGTGAATGACGTAGGCTTCGATATCCGGCGCGGCGAATGTCTGGGGCTGGTGGGCGAAAGCGGCTGTGGCAAAACCACGGTCAGCAAGATGCTGATGCGGGCAGTTTCGCCCGATTCCGGCGCCATAAATTTTCACGGCGGCGATGGTGATGTTGATGTTCTGGGCCTTTCCGGCGACGATCTGAAAGCCTTTCGCACCAAGATCCAAATGGTCTTTCAAGACCCCGTCTCCTCCTTGTCGCCGCGCATGACTGTGCAGCAAATCTTGTGCGAACCGCTAGAGATACATGAACGCGGCGATGCGCGCAGCAGGGTTGAGACCGTGGGCAATCTGATGGAGGCGATCGGCCTTGATCGGCACTTGTTGAACCGCTACCCGCACAGCTTTTCCGGCGGTCAGCGCCAGCGCATCGGCATCGCACGCGCCCTTGCATTGGGCCCCGAACTGGTAATTTGTGACGAACCCGTATCGGCCCTTGATGTATCGGTGCAGGCGCAAATTCTTAACCTTCTGAAGGATTTGCAAAAAGAGCTGGGCCTGACCTATCTATTCATCTCTCATAACCTAGCCGTGGTCGATTATATGGCCGACCGCATTGCCGTCATGTGCCGGGGGCGGATTGTGGAAATCGCCCCGCGCGAGGTCTTGATGCAAGCGCCGGTGCATCCCTATACAAGATCACTGCTTGCGGCAGTTCCCTTTCCCGATCTTGATAGGCCCTTGGATTTTGGCGAGCTTAGAACCAGCGGCGCCTCTGATTCAACGACATGGGGCGGAGCGTTTCAGGGGGCGGGGCAAGACCTGTCACCTGTTGATCTTGGCGAGGGGCATTTTGTGCTTGCGCGCGCAAACGCTGATCCGCGCGCGTTGCGGATGTGATGCCGTGAAAATTCTTGTCGGTTGAGTGTTCCGGCGCACGACGATCTAGTCCGGGTGAAGCAAGGAGCATGCCGAAAATGCAAAAGTTAGAGAACGCTCGCATTCTCATGTACAGCCACGACACGTTCGGGCTGGGGCATCTGCGACGCTGCCGCACCATCGCCCATTCGCTTGTGGAAGAGTTTCGCGGGCTAAGCGTTCTGATCATCTCAGGCTCCACGATCGCGGGGGCTTTTGACTACCGGGCACGCGTTGATTTCGTGAAGATCCCAAGTGTGATCAAATTGCGCAACGGCGAATATACGGCCATGGCCAAGCATATGGATCTGCATGAAACCCTGAAAATGCGCCAATCCATCATCCGGCACACGGCCGAAACCTTTCAGCCCGATATCTTCATCGTAGACAAGGAACCGATGGGCCTGCAAGGCGAGGTCGAAGAAACGCTTGCCTACCTCAAATCGCGCGGCACCAAGCTGGTGCTGGGCCTGCGCGAGGTAATGGACGCGCCGCATCTGTTGGAGGCGGAATGGAAGCGCAAGGGGGCAATCAAAAAGATCGACACCTATTTTGATCACATCTGGGTTTACGGACCACCCGATTTCTATGATCCCTTGGTGGGGCTGGTGGTGCCGGATTCCGTGCGCGCCAAGATGAATTTCGTGGGGTTTTTGCAACGCAGCGTCTCGCGCAAGGCTGTCGCCGAGCATACGCCAACCGGGGATTATATTTTGGTGACCACCGGAGGCGGTGGCGACGGCTCTGATCTGATCCACAATGTCATTCATGCCTATCAAGAAGACCCGACCTTGACACATAAGGCCTTGATCGTTCTCGGCCCCTATATGCCCGCCAAACAACGGCGCAAGCTGGTGCGCAAGGGCAATAAGACCCCCTATATCGAAGTGATCGAGTTCGACAGTCGTATGGAAGAGCTGATTGCCGGCGCTATGGGAGTCGTCGCGATGGGCGGATACAACACCTATTGCGAGATCTTGTCATTCGACAAACCAGCATTGATCGTGCCGCGCGTGCGCCCGCGCGAAGAACAATTGATCCGCACCAAACGCGCAGCCGAACTGGGGCTGGTGGATATGCTTATGCCAGAGGAATCCGCCGATCCGCTGCGGCTTGCAGAGGCGTTGAAGAAGCTTCCCCTACGCGATCCGCCATCGAAAACCGCCGGTGTGCGGAAAATGGAAGGGCTGCCGCATATATCGACCTGTATCGAAGACTGGCTTGGTCATGATGTTGTCGCACCATCGTCAGCCGCTGGGGCTTGATGTGTCACACCCGGCGCGCCCGACAATTGTTGTGCTGCTGAAAGGCTATCCGCGCCTGTCAGAGACCTTTATCGCGCAAGAACTGCTGGGGCTGGAGAAGGCCGGGTTTGATCTTCGGCTGATCTCAATGCGCCACCCCACAGACAAAAAGCGCCATCCCGTTCATGATGAGATCAAAGCACCCGTGCATTATTTGCCCGAATATCTGCACCAAGAACCGCTTCGGGTTCTTCGTGCCTTGTTCAAAGCGGTGCGCAGGCCGGAGTTCAGGCCCGCCCTTTCCGGGTTTTTCGCGGATCTGCGCCGTGACAAGACCCGCAACCGCTTGCGCCGTTTTGGGCAAGCCGCAGTGCTTGCCGCCGAATGGCCCGAAGGGGCGGGCTGGCTGCACGCGCATTTCATTCACACGCCCGCCTCGGTCGCAAGGTACACCAGCCAGCTGACTGGCATTCCCTGGAGCTGCTCTGCCCATGCCAAGGATATCTGGGTATCACCTGACTGGGAGTTAAGCGAGAAGCTTGCCGCGATGCGTTGGGTGGTGACCTGTACGCAGTCTGGTTATGCGCAACTGCGGCACCTTTCCGGACAAAAGGGCAATGTACACCTAAGCTACCATGGGCTTGATCTCAAACGCTTTGGCGCCACGCAAGGCACGCCGTCTTTGGCCGATGGCACTGACCCAAAAAATCCGGTCAGAATACTGACCGTTGGCCGCGCCGTGGAAAAAAAGGGCTTCGACATTTTGCTGCATGCTTTGCATCATCTGCCAAAAGATCTGCATTGGCAGCTGGAACACGTCGGCGGCGGGGAGAAGATCAATTCCTTGAGATCACTGACGAAAACGCTTGGCCTTGACAGTAGGATCAAGTGGAATGGCCCGATGGATCAAGCCGAGGTTTTGCAGCTTTACAGGCAATCAGATATTTTTTCACTCGCTTGCCGGATCGCCGCGAACGGTGACCGCGACGGGTTACCCAATGTCTTGGTCGAAGCGTCAAGCCAGCGCTTGATGTGCCTGTCCACCAATATATCGGGCGTGCCGGAACTGTTGGAAGATGGTGTCAACGGCATTGTTGTGCCGTCCGAAGATCCAATAGCCTTTGCAAAAGCACTTGAACGCGCCATTCGTGACCCAAAACTGCGTCACCGTCTGGGGCAAGCGGCCGAAGCGAAGGTGCGCAGTCACTTCAATTTCCAAGACAGTATTGATCAGCTTGCAACGCTTTTCGCCGATGCCCCCATCGGGGGCGGATCATGACCAACATCGCCACTTCGCCGCGCGTCTTTTTCTATGTTCAGCACCTTTTGGGCATCGGCCATCTGGCGCGTGCCAGTCGCGTGGCCGAAGCGCTGGTCGCGGATGGATTTGACGTGACGGTTGTCACCGGCGGAACCCCGGTTGCGGGCTTTCCCGGCCCCGACATTCGCCATATCGCCTTGCCGACGATCGCGGCAGGCGATGCCGGATTTTCCGGCCTGGTGGATGCCGACGGATACGCCATTGACGAAGATTTCAAACAAGCCCGCTGTCGCTTGCTTTTGGACGCGTTTGAGCGCTGCAAGCCGGATATCGTGATCATTGAAGCCTTCCCCTTTGGGCGGCGTCAGGTCCGCTTTGAATTGATCCCGCTATTGGATGCGGTTCACGCAACCCGTCCCCGACCGCAGGTTGTGTGTTCGTTGCGCGACATCTTGCAAGAACGCGCCAAGCCCGGCCGCGACCAAGAAAGCATTGATCTGGTTCATAAGTATTTCGACCTCGTCCTTGTCCACGGCGATCCGGCATTCGTGCGGCTGGAAGAGACTTTCGCACCCGCAGATCAGATAAGGTCCAAGATCGCCTATTCCGGTCTGGTCGCGGCCTCGCCGCCACCGGCGGTGTCTGATCGGTTCGATGTTGTCGTCTCTGCCGGCGGCGGGGCGGTCGGCATTGATCTGCTGCGCGCTGCATCACAGGCCACAAGGCGCCTGCCAGACTCCGGGACTTGGTGCTTGATCACCGGGCCCAACCTGCCGCAGGCTGATTTCGATAGTGTCGCGGCATCGGCGCCATCAAATGTAACCGTGGTGCGCTTTCGCAAGGATTTTCCCGGCCTCATCGCCAATGCGCGACTGTCGATCTCACAAGCCGGGTACAACACCGTTTGCGACGTTCTAAGGGCGGGTTGCCGCTGCTTGTTGGTGCCCTTCGCGACGGGTGGCGAAACCGAACAGAGCCAGCGCGCCATGAGGCTTGAAGCATTGGGCCTTGCCCATGTTTTGACCGAAGGTACCCTGTCCGCCGACACCATGACATTTGCGGTGCAAAATGCCCTGAATACGCCCAAGCCCCCCGCCTTTGCCTTGGGGTTGGACGGCGCCCAAGGAACCGCTGCGATCTTGCGTAAGCTTTTGGGCGTTGCACAATGAGTGGCGCAGGCCTTCGGTGCGGTGTAGCCTTGATTGCGACCCAGCCAAACCATCCCAGCCATCACCATGTGAGATCGCAATGGAAAGCCGCCTAACAAGCTACATCTGGAAACACACCAGACTTCAGCAGTTGTGGATCCTTTTCATTGTCGCATTGTCGATGATCCCCTATTTCATGTCCTTCGATTTGCCCAAGCAGATCGTCAACGGACCGATTCAAGGTGGCGGTTTTGAAACCCCCGGTGCCACCCAGCTTTTCATGCGGCTGGAGGTTTATATACCCTTCATCGGTGACCTGACGATCCTTCCGGGGATCGAGTTGTCGCGTGTCTCGATGTTGTTTTCGCTAAGCTTTGTGTTCTTGTTCTTTGTCGTCGTTAACGGCTTGTTCAAATTCTACATCAACACTTACAAGGGCCGCCTTGGGGAACGTCTTTTAAGGCGCATCCGGTTTGAGCTGGTCGATCGGATCCTTCGATTTCCGCCCAATGTTTTCAAACGCGTCAAAAGCTCTGAAATCGCAAATATGGTGAATAACGAAGTTGAACCCATCGGCGGGTTCACCGGTGATGCCTTCGTTTCCCCCGCACTTCTTGGCGGGCAGGCCCTGACTGCCCTTGTCTTCATCTTCGTGCAAAGCTTTTGGTTGGGCGTAATCACTGCCGTTTTGGTAAGCGTGCAGGCCCTGATCATCCCCAAGATGCGCCAAAGACTGTTGGTTCTTGGCCGACAACGCCAGCTTAGCGCCCGGCAATTGGCGGGCCGCGTTGGCGAAATGGTTGACGGTATCGACGCTGTTCATTCGTTCGACACATCGAATTTTGAGCGGGCCGACATATCCGCGCGGCTGGGCCGCATATTCAAGATCCGCTACGATATCTACCAGTGGAAATTCATGGTGAAATTCATCAACAATTCCCTGGCCTCTTTCACCCCGTTTCTTTTCTATATTATCGGCGGCTATCTGGCCCTTGAAGGCAAGATTGATATCGGTCAGCTGGTCGCAGTTATCGCTGCCTACAAAGACCTGCCCGGGCCGTTGAAAGAGCTGATTGACTGGGATCAGGCACGTCAGGACGTCCAGATCAAATATGCGCAGGTTGTCGGGCAATTCAGCGTTGATGACATGATCCCCCCCGAGGTTCAAAAGATGAACGAGGACGGCGCAGAGGTTGAAGGCGGCCACCCGCTTGCGGCGGTGAACCTGATGCTGGCTGATGACAGCGGTGCCAAGTTGTTGGACCGGATCAATATGCAGATCGCTATGGGCGAAACCGTCGCCATTATCGGCAATTCGACCGCCGGCGCCGAAGCTCTTGCCGCCGCATTTGGCCGAGTGCTGCGCCCCGAATCCGGCAAGGTCGTGCTTGGCAATGACGATATTTTGGCCTTGCCGGAAACCGTAACCGGCCGGACCATTTCTTATGCCTCGTCGGACGCCTATTTCTTCTCAGGCTCGCTGCGCGACAATATGCTTTATGGGCTCAAGCACGAACCACGCCGCCCTGCCGTCTATGATGACGGCGGCGAATTCAGGCGATGGGAAGAGAAAGAAGCGATTTTGTCGGGCAACCCGATTTATGACATCAATGACGATTGGATAGATTACGCAGCGGCCGGTGCGAATGGCCCAGAGGATCTGTTGAATTCTATCGCCCCGGTGCTTGACGCCTTGCTGTTTTCAAACGACATCCTGGATCTTGCCCTGCGCGCGACGGTCGATCTGCAGCGTCACCCCGACACACCAGCCAGCGTCGTCAACATGCGCCAGGCCTTTCGCGAAAAGCTTGAGAAAGATGGTCTGACAAGTCTTATCGCGCATTTTGAACCCGGCGCCTACAATACCGAATCCACCATCGGTGAAAACCTTTTGTTCGGGAATGCGCGCGGGTCCGCCCTAATGCCCAAGGAAATCGGCAAGAATGCTTATTTCCAGTCGGTCATCATCAAGAATGGTCTTGATCGGACTTTGTATGAAACTGGCTATGAAATCGCCGAAAACGCGATTGAGCTGTTTGGCGATCTACCCCCGGATCACCCGTTCTTTCAACAGCTTACATTCATGACGCCTGAAGATATCCCCATTTATCAAAAGCTCATCCAAAAGCTAAGAGGCGTGGACTTTCAAGATGTCAGCACGGATGACCGGCCAAGCATCATCAGCCTAAGCTTTGCCTATATTGAACCCCGCCACAGATTTGGCCTGCTGACAGAAGAGTTGATGGCGCGTATCGTTGATGTGCGCCAGCAGTTTCACGCCGGATTACCCGAGGATCTGAAAGATCAGATCGAGATATATGACCCGGCAAATTACATGGCCTCGGCCAGCCTTATGGACAATGTGGTGTTCGGGCGCGTGAACAACAAACACGCCGACGGCCCCGAGCGGGTTCAAGAAATTGTCCGTACATTGCTGGATCAGCTTGGGCTTTATGATAAATTCCAATCAATCGGTCTGGATTTTGACGTGGGCACCGGCGGCAAGCGCCTGACCCTGGCGCAGCGCCAAAAGCTGGCACTTGCACGGGCATTGTTGCGCCGCTCTGATTACTTCATCTTCAATCGCACGCTGGCAGCCTTGGATCCACGCACGCGCGAACAGATCGTCGAAAACGTCCTTGCGATTAAGCCGCGCCTTGGCACCAATGCCGCGATCATATGGGTCTTGTCTGACAATAAACTGTCACGCCATTTTGACCGGGTCGTCGTATTTGACGGACCTGCAGTAAAACAGGATGGAGCACGCGCAGATCTGGCGCAAAATGATGGCCTGTTTCGGGAATTGGTGGCAAGATAGGGCCGGGATCCGCGCCTTGAAGAAAACGTGAGGGATGACAAGACCATGATCCTAAAAGATGAAGTGCGGATGCTGGGGCAAGTCCCCTTGTTTGCCGAATTGGCACCAGCCAAGTTGAAGCTTCTTGCTTTCACCTCCGACAGGGTGCGTTACGACGCAAACGAAATCTTGTTCCTCCAAGGCGATATCGGTGACGCGGCCTATGTGATTTTGTCGGGTACGGCAGAGATTTTGGCGGATTCTGCGAACGGTCCGATAAAAATTGCCGAGGTGGGCGAAAATTCTATTGTCGGCGAAATCGCGATACTTTGCGATGCTGCGCGCACAGCTACGGTAAAAGCGGTGACGCCAATCGACGCGCTCAGAATCAAGAAGGAAGTTTTCCTTGATCTGTTAAGGGACTTCCCCGAAGTGACCATCGCGGTTATTCGGGTTCTGGCAGAGCGGTTGGGCCAGACCAATACTGCGCTGACCGAAGAGCGTAGCAAAGCCGTTAAATCCTAGCCCACGCAAGGGGCCGCCTTGCGGATAGCGGGCCGCCCAAAGAACCTATTACCGCAATATTTTTCCGCTTTGCAGATCAATGCTGAAATTGCGCGACGGCAGGCCCGTCAGGTACTTGGTGAAAATCGTGAATACCAGCGCCAGACGTCCTTGAAGGCTGCCCGCATCTGTTGTCAGCCCCGCAAACAGTCCGGCCATAAGGTGGTAAGCGTGCAGATCCTCCGTTCGCAAGCGGTCTTGGGCAAAGTCGCGCCCCATCCTTAGCCGGTACCAGTCCTTCAAGAATGACAGCGATGGAAGTTCCGCTAACGCGCCCTCCCCCAGCCCCGCCTGCGCTTCAAGCTTGGCTACGGTTTTTGTCATCGCGGGCGTGCGAAACTGGGCCAGTTGGGCCGTCAGATCATCTGCCAGATAGGCGGCCTCGGTCATGGCAATCGCGGCCAGATCGGCCAGTGTTGTGTTATGAAAAACTGCCGCCAGATCCTGCGGCCAATCACGTCGCAAATGGCGCCGCTCCACAAGATGCCCGATATGTTCATATAGAAAATCGCCATAATCAGTGCAATCGGCAAGCCCGCCCGCCTTCAATCCGGTTTGCAAGATTTCCATTTCGTAGCGCGCGGTAATCTTGCGGTTCAACGGCATGTCGGCGATCTCAACCGTTTCAATCTTCAGTGTGGTATCTTGAATGTCGATGATCTTGTATGCGCTTGGAAATGCCACCAAAGACGGCACGCTGACATTGACGACAAAGCCGTCGCCTTGGCGGTATCGCGCCGTGTCATTGACATGCAGATGCCCACTGAAATGCGTGGTGATACCGCAGTTTATCATCGCGCGCCCCACGTCCGGCCCCGGGATCCGTCCGGCAATACCGGTAAGGCGAAGTGATGCCTCTTCTTGCAAGCCGGTTCCGGCAAGCGGATCAAGAACCGGATAATGCGAAAACGTCAGTAATTGCTTGCCCAAGCTTTGGGCGCGGCGGGCGACATCGCCCATCCACTCCAGAATATAGGGTTTGCAGGTCAGCATGGCGTTCCAGCCAGCCGCAGCACTGTCTGCATGTTTCTCGTCATGCAAAGGCAGTTCTGCGGGGGTAAGCGGCCTGAAGACGTTGGCGTCGATCATCAGCAGCCAGACACCGTCAAAGGGTTCAATAAGGTATGACGCATCCATGCGCGATTGTCCGGGCGCGCGGCCATCAAGGATGGAACTTTGGACGAAAGGCGTTTCCCAATGCAGCGCCGTGGATGCGCCAAAGAACCCCACCTCCGGCATGGCTTGCAGGCCTTCAGGATATCCTTGGCAATACATCGCGCCACAAACATGGACGCGGCCCGCTTCAGCGTCGCGAAGCGCAGGATTGCTGGTGACGATGTCATAGCCCCCCGCCGCGTTCAAAATGCGTTTGGTGCGGTGGCGGCCATCTTGCCCGAAAATGTCATGGTTGCCGACGGTCGCATAAAAGCGAAGGCCGGATTTTGCCGAATATTGTTCTAATATGCGGCGCAACCCGGCAAGGGTGGCGATCTGGCCATCATCGGAATAATCCCCCAACAAGATCACATGTTTTATCTGGCGCGCGACGATATCATCCAAGGTATGCTCAAGCGCCGCCCGGCTTTCGTTGAAAACCCGCAAGGAACGAGCGGTTTCCGCCAGCCTTCGAAACCCCGCCGGGCCGGCGGCCCCGCCCCCCTCGGCCAAGCCATAACCAGCGTCTGGATCGTGGAAATGCGCGTCAGCAATAACCGCTAGCCGGGGATGCATTGAAGACGCCATTCAGCCATGTTTCCATTGTAACCGTTAGATCTAACCGCCTGACATACCGGCTTTAGATGATCAATAAAATGTCAAAACTCTGCCCTCGCACAGCCCGTTTTGTTTGGTTAAGCTGTCTGCAAGTGGAAAAGACTTAGGGGGTCTGATGCCCGCGAAATGCCGCCAAGACGCGTTGGGGTGCCACAGACGCGCAAACACGCCGCGCGTGGACCCATAATGGCGGACGAAAGCCACGACGCCTTTCGCATTCGCATTTGGGGTTCACGCGGCAGCGTGCCGGTCTGCGGCGAGGCGTTTCGCTTCTTTGGCGGCAACACCGCCTGCGTTGAGATGCGCTGCGGCGATCAGGTCTTGATATTTGATGCGGGCACCGGCCTTGTGCCTGCCGGTCGGGCGCTGAAACTGGAAGGGGCGACCACCGCGCAGCTTTTCCTTAGCCACAGCCATTATGACCATATCATGGGATTGCCATTCTTTTCGATGCTCTACGACCCCAGGGCAGTGGTTGCGATTTGGTCAGGGCATCTTGCGGGCAAGATGACCACGTCGGAAATGCTGGGCGATTTCATGCAACCTCCCTGGCTTCCCATTGGCCCAGAGGTGTTTAAGGCCCGCGTCACCACCCATGATTTCAATGCAGGTGACAAACTGCGCCCCCACACTGATTTGGTGATCAAGACCGCGATGCTGAATCACCCCGGCGGGGCAATTGGTTACCGCGTTGAATGGGGCGGGCGTTCGGTGGCGATCTTGACCGATCTCGAACACACGCCCGGCGTATTGGACCCCGAGGTATTGGCGCTCATCAAGGGCTGCGATCTCTTCTTGTATGACAGCACCTATTTTGAGCAAGAGATGGAATGCTACCGTGGCTACGGGCATTCATCCTGGCAACATGCAATCTTGCTGGCGCAAGAGGCCAAAGTGGGGCAAGTGGCCTTCATACACCACGAACCATGCAGGACTGACGCCGTGCTATTGGACGCCGAGGCGCAGGCCAAAGCGATGTTTTCGGGCGCATTCTTCGCCCGTGATGGTCAGGTTATCGATCTATAAACCGCCCAGCACCTTGGATATTGATGCCCAGTGACAGGCCGGATGCCTCGACGTCACCGCGAACAACTGTTCCAAAAAGCGCCAGACCTGTTCGTCATGCACCAGATGATGGGTC
>JBAUHP010000246.1:0-8618 GCA_049680345.1 Albidovulum sp.
GGCATTCATGCCCATGACCAATATACCCAGATCAAGACCATCTGGATCGACCTTGCCGATGATGAAGACGAGGCGGTGGATTGACGACACATTCGGCGCGACGACTGCCCGTCCATCGCGGCCCGGCGGCGTGGAGCGCGATCTTGCCGGGGCAAGACGCGCCGGTGGGTCTGGACGCCGATGTTACCGCCGATTTCGCGGTAGTGGGCGGCGGTTTCGCCGGGCTTTCGGCGGCGCGGCGGTTGGCGCAGTTGAACCACGGCGCGCGGGTCGTGGTGCTGGAGGCCGGACGTCTGGCCGAGGGCGCGTCGGGGCGCAATTCGGGCTTCATGATTGATCTGCCGCATGATCTTTCATCCGACGATTATGCGGGAAAGGGCGCTGAGGCTGACCGCGCGATGATCGCGCTGAACCGCGAAGCCATCGGATTTGCGCGCAAGGCGGCCACGGATTACGGCATCGACCCTGCCTTTTTCGACCCTGCGGGCAAGATCAATGGGGCAGCAACTGCGGCGGGTGACGCGCATAACCGCAGCTACGCCGCCCATCTGGCCAAGATGGGCGAGCAGTGCGAGATGCTTGACGCGCAAGCAATGTTCGCGCTGACCGGCAGCCGCCACTATATCTCGGGGCTTTTCACGCCGGGCACGGTGATGTTGCAACCGGCAGGCTATATCCGCGCGTTTGGCGCGGGGCTGCGCCGTGACGGGATCGGGGTTTTTGAGAACACGCCGGTCACCCGGATTGCGCGCATCGGGCCAGATTGGAGCCTTGCAACCCCGAAGGGGCGGGTCACGGCGGGCAAGGTGATCTTGGCCAATAACGGCCATCTGGAAAGCTTTGGCTTTGCCAGACGGCGCTTGATGCATATCTTCCTTTACGCCTCGATGACGGTCGATCTTGGGGCTGATCTGTCGGCAAAGCTGGGCGGCCAGCCGCGCTGGGGGGTGACGCCTGCGGATCCGATGGGAACCACCATGCGCCGCATTGATGCAGCCCAGGGCGGCAACCGCATTGTCACCCGCACCTGCGCCAGCTTCTTGCCCGGCATGAAGGCTAGTGCGGCGGGCCTTGCCCGCGCCGCCCGCATTCACCGCCAAAAATTCGCCGACCGCTTTCCTGCCCTTGGCGGGGTCAAGATGGAATACAGCTGGGCGGGCCATCTTTGCCTGAGCCAAAACGGTGTGTCGGTGATGCGCGCGTTGGAGCCGGGCCTTTACGCCGCTTGCGTCCAAAACGGCCTTGGCACCGCGCGGGGCACGCTGACCGGCATGGCGGCCGCCGAACTTGCCAGCGGTGCGGCGTCAGCCATCACCCGCCATTTTGGCGCCGAGACGGAACCGGCAAAACTGCCGCCAAGCCCCTTCGCCGAACTGGGCGCCAACGCCTATCTGCGCTGGAAGGAATGGCGCGCGGGCAAAGAGTGATGCGCGCTGATCGCACGGCGCGCTGATCGCAAGAACGGGGACAAGACAGGAAACCCGCATGACCACATATGACATCATTCCAGACATTCACGGCCAATCCGCCAAACTTGATGCCGCTCTGGCCGGGCTTGGCTGGCGGCGGGGTTCTGTTGGCTGGAGCCCGCCGGACCCGGATCGTCAGATCGTTTTCTTGGGGGATTTCATCGACCGTGGCCCCGACAACCGGGCAGTGCTTAAGACCGTGCGCGACCTTGTCGGTGCGGGCAAGGCGAAGGCGATCATGGGCAATCACGAGCTTAACGCCTTGCAGTTCCACAGCCTGCATCCCGATGACGGCCAGCCGCTTCGCGCCCATACGCCCAAGAATATCCGGCAACATCAGACCTTTCTGGATCAGTTTCCGCCCGGCAATCCGCAAACGCGCGACGTTATCGGCTGGATGCGCAGCTTGCCGTTGTTTGTGGAGGAGGACGGGTTTCGCGCCGTTCATGCGTGCTGGGCCGAGAGCGCAATCGCCCGGATCAAGGCGCTGACCGAAGATGGCGTGTTGTCCGAAGAGCAACTGATCCGTGCCGCCGGGCGCAACCCGGCAGACGAGATGTTTATCTTGGTCGAGCAGATCACCAAAGGCCCGGAACATCGGTTGCCAGATGGCTGGTCTTTTACCGATAAGGACGGGACGATGCGTGATCATCTGCGGCTGCAATGGTGGAATGCAGCGGCGCAGAGCTGGCGCGACATTGCGATTTCGGTGCCGTCGATTGAGGATCTGCCGGATGAAGAGCTGCCCGAAACCGTTTCGGCGCAGACCTATGCGGCCACTGCGCGCCCGGTATTCTTCGGGCATTACTGGCTAAGCGGCGAGCCGGTTTTGCAAGCGCCCAACGCTTTGTGCCTTGACTATTCGGCAGGCACAGAGGGCCCGCTGGTGTCTTATGATCTGTCCGACATGACCGCACCGCTTTCGCGTGACAGTATCTTGGTGCATCGGGCGACCAGCTAAGCGGGCCAAAGCGTTTCGCGTCAGACATGGGGCGTCTAATGCCGCTTGAAAGCCGGGTGCGATGCAAACCTCAGGCGGGTTTGAGCCTGCGGGCCAGGGCGCAGAAGCTTTCCAGCGAGATCTCTTCTGCGCGGGCGGTGGGGGGGATGCCAGTGGCGGTAAGGTGGCTTTCCATATCGGGGGCAAGGCCCTTGAGGCTGACGCGCAGCATCTTGCGGCGTTGGTTGAAGCCGGCGGCGACGATGCGGTTGAGGGTTTTGGCATCGGCGGGAAAACGGGGTTCGGGCAGGGCGGTCAGATGGACAACGGCGGAATGGACCTTGGGGGCGGGTGAAAACGCCTCGGGCGGCAGGGTCATGACGATATGCGCGTCGCTGCGCCATTGGGCCAGAAGCGCCAATCTGCCGTAGGCTTTTGAGCCGGGCTTGGCGATGATGCGTTCGGCAACTTCTTTTTGGAACATCAACGTCAGGCTTTGCCAAAACGGCGGCCACTGCGGCGGGGTCAGCCAGCGCACCAGAAGTTCGGTGCCGACGTTATAGGGCAGATTGGCCACGACCTTGATGGGGGCGGTCAGATGGGCGGCGGCGTCCACCTCTAATGCGTCGGCGTTGATGACGGTGAGGCGGCCGGGGTAGGCCGCTGCGATCTCGGCCAGGGCGGGCAGGCAGCGGGGGTCTTTTTCGACCGCGAGCACATGGCGCGCGCCTTCGGCAAGAAGGCCGCGGGTCAGGCCGCCGGGGCCGGGGCCGACCTCCAGCACATCGGCGCAGCGCAGGTCGCCCGCCGCGCGCGCGATCCGGGAGGTGAGGTTGAGATCGAGAATGAAATTTTGCCCAAGGCTTTTCTTTGCCGCCAGCTCATGCCGGGTGATCACGTCGCGCAGGGGCGGCAGGCCATCTATGGCGGCCATGCTATTGCCTTTCACGGGCGGCGGCCATGTCGCGCGCCATGGTCAGGGCGGCGATCAGGCTGGTGGGATCCGCGCGGTCTTGCCCGGCGATGTCAAAGGCAGTGCCATGGTCGGGCGAGGTGCGGATGAAGGGCAAGCCAAGGGTCACATTCACTCCGCTGGCAAAATCAAGGGTTTTGAGCGGGATCAGGGCTTGGTCGTGGTACATGCAGACCGCCACGTCATAGCCTGTGCGCGCGTTTGCGTGAAACATCGTATCGGCGGAATGCGGGCCGCTGATGGCCATACCTTCGGCGCGCAGGCGGTCAAGCACCGGGATGATCAAGGTTATCTCTTCATCCCCCATGGCGCCGCCTTCGCCTGCATGGGGGTTCAGGCCCGCAACGGCGATGCGCGGGGCACGAAGGCCGAAATCACTGATCAGGCCCGCATGGGTGATGCGCAGGGTCTGTTCCAGCAGGGCGGGCGTCAACTGGGACAAAACCTTGGCCAAGGGGCAATGGATGGTGACGGGTACGGTGCGCAGCATGGGGGCTGCAAGCATCATCACCACCTGATCGACGTGGGCCAGATGGGCCAGAAATTCGGTATGGCCGGGAAAGGCGAAACCGGCACCGTCTTGCAAGGCCTTCTTGTTTATGGGGGCTGTGCAAAGGGCCGAGGCGAGCCCCGATTGCACCAGTTCAACCGCGCGTTCGATCACCGCCACAACCCCCGATGCATTCGCGGCATCCGGTCTGCCGGGGGCGGCGGGTGCGGTGAAGGGATGCGGCAAGACCGGCAAGATATGCGGCGCAATGCCAAGGGCTGCGGCCGGTGAGGCGATTTCTTGCCAAGCGCTGCCCTTGGGCAGGTGGCTTGGGTCGCCGATCCAGAAAAACGGCAGGTCATGCCCAAGGGCCTTGCGCGCCTTGACGGCGATTTCAGGGCCGATACCGGAAGGTTCCCCGCAGGTCAGTGCGACCGGGAGCAGGGTCATGGGCGGCGAATGATCGCATCGGCCTTCAGGGCGGCCAGAAAGGCTTCGGCCATTTGTGACACCCGGCGATTGCGCAAATCCACCGCGATCTGAGCGCGGCTTGGGCCAAGGCCAAAGCCGACATCGGGGACCACCGAGGGGATGACAGGTTCGACCGGTGCGCCCTCGGCCACAATGGCTGGTGCTTCGGCCACGCTATCACTGGTTGTCAGATTTATCTCGGTGCGGGTGGCATTGCGTTCGCACAGCATGACGACCGAGCGTGCGCCACCGGTGGTCTGCAACAAAGCGGCTTCATTGGTATCAAGCCCGTCAAGCACCGCCAAAATCGCCCCCGGAACCTTGCCGCGCAAAAGATTGTGGCGCTGCAGTTGTTCGGAGGTCATGCCTTTGCCGATCCGGTAAAGATCTTCGCAGGTATCAGCCTCGCCGCGAATGCGGGTCAGTTCGGCCTGCGCATCGCTGCCGGCGGGCAGGGCCATCAGGGCATAATCAACCGCGATTGTGGCTGGGCTGACCTTTGGTCTGGCCTCTTGCGCACCGCCTTGAAAACCGCGCAAACGAAACACGCCGACGCCGTTTTCCAGGGGCACGGGTTCGGTCAGCTGGCCTTGGCCAAGCGTGCTGATCGCTGCGCGCACCATTGGCGGCAGGTTGGTGATCGGGATCCAGTCGACCTGACCGCCTTGTTCGCGCGATGCGGCAATCGAATATTTGCGGGCCGCTTCGGCGAAGGCTGCTTCAGACGTGGCGGTTTCGATGATTTCCTGGGCGAGGGCATTGGCCTGTCGCATACTGCCCAACTGGCCGGGGATAATGATTTCAGAGATCAAGACCCGTGGTCCGGCACCGCGATTATTATCGGCCGAAATCTCGGCGTCGATCTGCGCATCGGTGATCTGCACGCGGGGGCCAAAACGCGCGGCTGCATATTGGCGCCATGCCAGACCCGCCTCGACAAAGTCGCGGAAGGTTTCGGGGGCCACACCACCTTGGGCGATTGCGGCAAGGAATTGTTCCGTCTCAAGATTGGCGCGGCCTGCGAATTCGGCCAGACCGCCTTCGATCTGTTCCGGTGTCACCTTTATCCCGGCATCATTCGCGGCTTGCATGCGCAAACGGTCTTCAAGCAGGCCTTTTTCAGCCTCGGCGGGAATATCGCCGGGAAAACGCAACAATGTGAGGAAGCGTATCCGTTGCTCCATCTCATAGCCGGTGATCACAGCGTCATTGATCTGCAAGACCGGGCTGAAGCTTCCCTGTTGGGAGATCGCTGCGGTTGAGAAAGAGAGGCTGGCGGCAAGAGCCAGCAAAAGGGATGTCAGGCGCATTCTATGGGTCCGTCTGCTCGTCACAATTTGGTTGATCGGGTCGGTTGATCGGGTCGCATTGTCGGGTCTTGGTCGCATCGTCTGGGCCATCAGTCAACCACCACAGCTGCGTCGGTAGCTGCGTCCGTCCTTGCCGGTACCAAAACCGTTCAACTGAACAGACAAGTTGACCTCTGTTGTTGGCCTTACACTAGTCGAGGATGTGAATCGACGCGAGAGGGAAAGATCGAAAGTGGCGCATTCATTGCGGTACTCCAGCCCCAAACCGGCCTTGGCGGCCCTGTCGAGCTGGAAATCATAGCGTGCGGACGAGGTTGCGCGCCACCCCTGGCTCATCTGCCAGCCCGCCGTGAAGGCCAATTCAGAGGTTTCCAGCGGTCGCCCTTCGATCGGGTCGGCAACCAGCCAGACGTAATTGGCGGCAACATCGTAGCGTCCGGTGGCCCAGTAAAGGCGCAATTCGTCTTTCGACAGGTTCAGCCCATCGTCAAAAAGCGCGCGGTTGGTCAGCAAAAGCCCGTTTGCGGTGCCAAGCTGGGTGGCAAGAAGCCAGTCCGAACTGGTGCCAGACAGACGCGATCCGGTTGAAAATTGCCCAAGATCCTCGGCCCGCAGTACCCGTCCTGCCATCAGGCGCAAATTCCAGCCCGCCGGATCAAGCCGGGTCCAACTGAGCCCAAGATTGGCGCGCAGCCCGGTTTCGCGCAGGTCAGCACCGGGAAAGCGGCTGAAGCTGAAAAGGTTGCCTTCGTCGAATTCGACCGAAACGCTGTCTTCGTTGGGCACAGTTGCCGAGGCATCGCGGCTCCAGACCAGTTGGGCGATGGGTTCGACAATATGGGTGGCGCCGCCGGCGGTGGCGGGGCGCACCCATGGCCAGCGCAGATCAATCGCCGCGGACGGGGTGACGCGGGTGATACTGTCGGCAAAGGCGCTGTCTTGGCTGATCTGGAACAGATCCGCCGAAAGCCCCACACCGGCCCCCAAGACCATGCCATTTGCCAAAACGCCCTGTCGGCGCCAGTCAAACCCCAGCGATGCGCGCGCCACATCGCGCCCGTCGGTGACGCCGTCGCCATTGGCATCAAAATCAACCGATGACTGCCGCCTAAGCCCGTGTATGTCGAACCGCAAGGTTCCTTGACCGCCGATCAGGTCTGGCGTCACGCGGCGTATGAAGGACAGATCGCCCACGATTGACGGCAAGGTTTCGTTGCTGTCGCCCGCGCGCAAGGAGTTATAATGAAAAAGCCGCGCGTCAAAATATCTGTCACGCTTGGTGCGAGAGATATAGCCACCACTGGCCAGACGGTCTTTTTCAGAGATGCCGTAGTCAAGCAAATAACCGTCATCTGACACGGTTTCGAGTTCAAACCCGGTGCTGTAACCGTCCGGTAGATACCAGTGGCCGGTGCCGAACAGATAGCCACGATTGGGGTCGGCAAGAACCGAGTCGCGCCCGTAAGCGCCTTCGAATTCAATCGTGCCATTGCGATATGCCTGCCGGTAACGGAATTGCAGCGTCTTGGCGCCGCCCTCAGAGATATAGGGGGTAAGGGTCAGATCGCGGCTGTCGCCGATGGCGATGAAATAGGGCAGGCGAAGGCCAAGGCCCAAGACCGAGCTTGAGCGCATCGAAGGCAGCAAGAAGCCGGTCGCACGTTCCAGCGTCGGGTCGGGCATCCGCAGTCTGGGGATGTAAAACACCGGAATGCCCGCCACACGCAACTGGGCATGATCGAAGTAAAGCTGGCGTTCTACTTGGTCATGAACCACCCGGCGGGCGCGGATTTCCCACAAGGGCACCGGGTTGGAGGCGCAGACCTGACAAGAAGAGGCCACGACCTTGTCAAGCTGGGTATAGCGCCCGTCGGTGCGGATCATCTGCAAGGCTGCAAGCTGAAGCTGATCTTTCAAGACCAGTCGCGCGCTTTTCAAGATACCTTCGCGCAGATTGCCCGAAAGTTCGGCCGCGCTGGCCAGAACCACGGTGCCGGCGCTGTCGGTGATCTTGATCGGGCCTTCGATCACAAGGCTGTCTTTCGCGCTGTCATAAGTCAGCTTCGAGGCGGTCAGATGGGTGCTGTCATATAGCACTTCAACCGCACCTTCGGCGGTCAAGGTGGTGTCGGCGTTGATGAACAGCTTATCAGCGATGAGCGTGGCGGGGGGTGGGTCGGCTGCGAAAACCGGCCCGCAAAGCCAGACAAGGATCGCGCAGATCATCAGCGTCAGACGCATCAACCATCCTCCAGATGCAGCAAGAGACTGACAGACAAAAGCACGGCTGCCAGCGGCGGGCTCCAAGCGGCAAGAACGACGGGGATCTGGCCGCTTTCACCCAATACTTGCGCGAAATTGCGGACGAAGAAAATGGCCAGACCGGATAAAAGCGCCATGAGTGCCAAGACGCCACTATGGCCAAGCCGCGCGTGGCGCATGGTAAAGCCCGCGCCGACCAGCACCATGGCGGCCAGCAACAGCGGCAAGGCCAGTTCGCGTTGCAGCCAGACCACGTGTTTGCGCGACGAAAATCCGGCGCGGTCAAGGTTGGCGATGAACCCCGGCAGATCCCAAATAGAGACGGTTGCGGGTTCGCCAAAACTGTCGCGGATCTGATCGGCGGTCAGATTGGTGGTGAGGGTCAGGCGCTCATGACGCTTTGAAAGGGCTTCGGGGTTGGTGGTTTCGGCAAAGAGCCACTCTTTGGCATCGGTTGCAATCCACGCCCCTTGGGTCAATTCAGCCGAGGCCGCTTCAATGCGCGAAAGCGGGCCGCCGGTTGGGCCAAAGGCAATGAAGCTTACCCCGAACAGTGCGGTGCCTTCAGGATTGGCCCGGTCGGCGTGAATAACCCATTGGCCATGCGCATCACCTTGGCGCAGCCACAGACCGTCACTGCCGAATGAGGCGTTGGCGGTTGGTCCGCCGGACAATTGCGCCGAAAGCGTTTCATAGCGTTTGG
>JBAUHP010000247.1:0-11493 GCA_049680345.1 Albidovulum sp.
TCTCAATACCTTGCACGTGTTTACCGGTCTTGAAATCGGCAAAATACCCAATACCCGCGCCCAAACCCTGCGCAACCTTTGCGGATAACGATTTTTCTGCGAAAAATCGCCAATTTTTCGCAGAAAAATTGCGTTCAGCAAATGAGCCGCATGCCGCTTTTATGGCAGATAATAATGAACTGGCCGCCGCATTCCAGCAGATGAAAGCCGCGCGCCTTGACCTCACCCACAAAGCGGTCGCGCCCGACTTCGCGTTCGACCCACCCAACGTTACGTCGCACAATGCCGCCCTTAGCCACGGCTTGGGCGCTGAATATCGTGGCAATCCATAGGTCGGATTGGCTGGTTCGGGTTATCGGCTCCATCGCACCAGCTTCGCGGATGCTTGGTTAATGCCGGGTTAACCCGAACCTTGGTTTTAGCCTCTGTTGCGCGAGCGGCGGCCATCGCGGCCACGACCGGCGGCATTGGCTTCGGCCGATGCTGTGGCGAAATCCTTGCCCTCTTTCAGCGCTTCCAGCACGCGGGCAAATTTGATCCATTCGGTGCCATTGGGATCATGGTTCATCAAGAAATTCGCCGCACGAATGGCTTCCATCTCAACCGAGCGTACGGGGTTCATGATGGCGCTGGTCATGCCCGCCCCGATTGCCATCGGCAAGAAGGCCGCGTTAATGCCATGCCGGTTGGGCAGGCCGAAAGAAATATTCGATGCGCCGCAAGTGGTATTCACGCCCAATTCGTCGCGCAAGCGCCGCACCAAGGTGAAGACCTGACGGCCAGCCGCCCCAAGCGCGCCCACTGGCATCACCAGCGGGTCAACCACGATATCATGGGCGGGAATGCCGAAATCAGCGGCGCGTTCTACAATTTTCTTTGCCACGGCAAAGCGCACGTCCGGATCCATCGAAATCCCGGTGTCGTCGTTCGAGATTGCCACTACCGGCACATTGTATTTCTTGACCAGCGGCAAGACCAGTTCCAGCCGGTCCTCTTCGCCTGTCACCGAATTCAGCAGCGGGCGGCCTTCGCAGGCGGCCAGACCGGCCTCCAACGCGCCGGGGACAGAGCTGTCGATGCACAAAGGCACATCGACCAGCGCCTGGACGATATTGATCACCTTGGTCATCAGCGGCGGTTCGGTTTCATTGGGATTGGGGTTTGAATTGTAGACCACGCCCGCATTCACATCGAGAATCATTGCCCCGCAGGCCACCTGTTCGATGGCATCACGTTCAACGGTCGAGAAATCACCCGCCTCAAGCTCTGCCGCCAGTTTCTTGCGGCCGGTCGGGTTGATGCGTTCGCCGATCACGCAAAAGGGTTCGTCAAATCCGATGGTGACGGTTTTGGTTTTCGATTCAATGACGGTACGGGTCATAATTCACCTAACTTCTTAATTCTGTGCGGCCGGGACGGCAGAATTGCCGCCATGCTCGATGGCCCATGTTGCGTTGGTCTTGATGCCGCCAAGGGGGAAGAAATGCACCGAGGCGATGCCAAAATCTGGATTGGCGGCCTTATGGGCGGCAAGTTCGGCCACGACTTCGGTTGGCTCGTAAGGAAGCAAAAGCTTGGTCACGTCCATCGCGCGCTTTTGCAGCACTTTGAGCGAGGGACCCACACCACAAGCAATGGCGAATTTGATCAAGGTTTGCAGCTTGGCCGGGCCGGCAATGCCGATGTGAACCGGAAGGGTAACACCTTCGGCGTTCAGACGGTTCACCCAGTCAATCACCGGCTTTGCCTCAAAACAAAACTGGGTCGCCATGGCCATCTTGGCGTCGGTACGCTCTGAAAACGCCTGTTTCCAGCGCGCGGCTTCCATCACCATCTTGTCGGAGCCGTCGGGATCAATGTCTTTGTTGCCTTCGGGGTGGCCCGCGACATGCACGCGCTCAAAGCCATCAAACAGGCCGGTTTCCAAAAGCTGCATGGATGAGTGGAAATCGCCATGCGGCGTCGATACGCCACCGGCCAGCATCAGGGCTTGTTTGACATCGGCTTCGCCTTGATAGCGGGCAATCCAATCGGCAAGTGTTGCCTTGTCTTTGATGATGCGCGCCGGAAAATGCGGCATCACCGGGAAACCCTCGGCATGGATGCGCTTGGCCGTGGCGACCATTTCTTCAATCGGCGTGCCCTCGATATGGGCCACATATATGCGGGTGCCCGCAGGCACGAGCGCGCGGAAATCTTCGATTTTTTCAGCGGTGCGAGGCATCACCTCGATCGAGTAGCCCTGCAAGAAGGCTTCGATATCGGCGCTGTTTGCGGCAGGCGCGGCTTCTTTGCGACGAAAGTTCAAAAGTGCCATCTTAGCCCTCAAAAAATTAATGGGTTTCACGCCCAGCCATCATTCGCAATAAGCGTAATGATACGCTCTTTGTCGTATTCCGCATCAAGGCGCGCGGCCTCGGCGGTTGCCACTTCTTCGTCTTCGCCTTCAACCGAAAAGGCAGCCGCCTTGCGCCATTCGGCAAGATAGGCATCGGTTCCGGCGGCACCGGTTTTCATGGCGCAGCGGTCTATCGCTTGCTCGAACCGTTCGGGCAGCGGTTTTTTCACGCCGCGGCGGCCCTTGCCAACAATGACCTGGGCCGGAATATCGCGCCAGTAGACGATGGTGACTTCTGCCATGACGAATCCTTTGCTTTCGACATCTCAATAGCGCCCGGCACGCCCGATCCGATGCCGGATTTCGACATTGCAGTGGGTCATTGCGACCTGCCGCCTGTTGCATAACGCCCCAGCCTGCGCCCGGCTAGCCTAGATAGGTTGAAATTGCTGCATGATCTTCATGAATGGCCGCTTGTGCTGACATCGGCTGCTTGATTGATGACGCCGAGGTCGGTAGTCTGGCGGCAACTTTACATCGGAGGGCGTGATCATGGCGCCCAGGCGTCCCGGTGGTGCGGGCGTGTTCCCGATTTCGGTTGAGCCGCTTGGTGCCACCAAGCCCGATCCCGCGCAGCTTTATGCGGCGCTGGATTTGGGAACCAACAGTTGTCGGATGTTGATTGCCCAGCCGAAGGGCAGTCAATTCCACGTCGTTGACAGTTTTTCCAAGGTCGTCCAGCTGGGCCATGGGCTGGAAGCCTCTGGCCGCCTGAACCGGTCGTCGATGATGCGCACGGTGCAGGCCTTGCATATCTGCCGCAAGAAGATCGAACAGCACGGCGTCAAGCGCATGCGGCTTGTCGCCACCGAAGCCTGCCGACGTGCGGTAAACGCGCAAGAATTTCTGCGCATGGTTGAGCGCGAAACCGAATTGCCGCTAGAAATCATCGAACCGGAGGAAGAAGCCCGGCTGGCGGTGATTTCTTGCGCACCTTTGGTGTCAACCAAGACCGAACAGCTTTTGGTCGTTGATATCGGTGGCGGGTCTACCGAACTTGTGTGGATTGATCTGTCGTCGGTTCCGCGTCTGGACCGGCCACGCGCCATCATGCGCCTGCATGCCGGATTTCACCCGCCCGAAAGCCCGTTTCCGGCCGCAAAGGTGGTGGATTGGATTTCGGTGCCCCTGGGGGTGGCCACGCTTAAGGATCAGTTCAGCGATGTCGATGATGATGCGGCGCGCTTTGCGTTGATGAGCTGGCAGTTTGAAGAAAAGCTTCTGGATTTCTCGCCCTATAACGCCAGTCAGACCCGCGAAGGTTTTCAGATCATCGGCACGTCTGGCACGGTGACAACGGTAGCGGCCAGCCATCTTGGCTTGCGGCGCTATGACCGCACCAAGGTCGATGGGCTGCGGATGACCACGGATCAGATCGACCGGGTGATCCGCGATTATCTGAGCCTTGGGCCCGAAGGGCGGCGCACCGATCCGCGCATTGGCCGCGACCGCCATTCGCTGATCATGTCGGGGGCGGCGATCTTGCAAGCGCTGATGCGGGTTTGGCCAACCGATCGCTTGTCGGTGGCGGACCGCGGCCTGCGCGAAGGGTTGTTATACGCCCAGATGTCGGCGGATGGGGTCTTGGATGATGGTCCTTACTGAGGTCTGAGGTGCTGTGGCGTTGCGGCGAGGGCGCGAAGCGGCTATCTGCTGCACGATATGACATGCAAGGCTGGCCCCCGGGGCCGGATGGGGATAAATGGTAAAGATACCGTCAGGCAATGGTTCGGGACGCGGCGCACGCGACTTGCGGGTGCGCGTCAAGACCGCCAAGGGGCGCAAGTTGTCGTCGACTCTGTGGTTGGAACGCCAGCTGAATGATCCCTATGTGCAGCGCGCCAAGAAAGAGGGCTTTCGCGGGCGTGCGGCGTTCAAGATCTCGGAACTGGATGACAAGTTCCGCTTTTTGATACCGGGTGCGCGGGTTGTCGATCTTGGCTGCGCGCCGGGGGGCTGGTGCCAGATTGCCGTGACGCGGGTGAATGCATTGGGCGAGAAGTCCGGCAAGAAGCGCGGCACGGTTCTGGGCATTGATCTGCAAGAGGTCGAACCCATTGCCGGGGCCGAGATATATTTGCTGGATTTTCTGGAAGAGGGTGCGGACCAAAAGGTCAAAGACTGGCTGGGCGGCCCTGCTGATGTGGTGATGTCGGATATGGCGGCATCCGCGTCAGGGCATAAGGGCACCGACCATTTGCGCATTATAGCGCTATGCGAGGCGGCGGCGGAATTTGCCTTTGATGTATTGGAAGAGGGCGGCACATTCGTGGCCAAGGTTCTGGCAGGCGGGGCCGAGTTGAGCCTGCAAACGCTGCTTAAGAAGAATTTCACCAAGGTCGCGAATGTAAAGCCGCCGGCAAGCCGTTCTGACAGTTCGGAAAAATTCGTGGTGGCGATGGGGTTTCGCAAGGCCAAGCCAAAAGACGCGCCCGAAGACGCGCCTGAATAGCCAGACCCCCAAAGCCACTATGAATTCGGCGCTGTGTGGATTTTCATGCCATCGGCGTTGACATTGGCAGGCTTGCCGCAATGGAACATGTAATAGGTGATCATGGATTGCGGTTTGCGCAAAACGCCAGGGCGCCCCAACAAATTGCGCGCAAGTTTTTGTTCGGCGCGGAAATTGGTGGTCATGACACTGATGGTCTGGTGCGGCGATACAAGCGTGTCTTGCGTGGGCAGGCCATTTCCAAGCGCACCCGCACGGATCAAGACCGGCTGTGCATCGGGGTAGGCTGACAGGAAATCGCCATCAAGCTGGATCTTGTCGACCCATGCCACGCGGGCAATGGTGCCGTCACCCAGCCGAAGCGGGTCAAACTTGCGCAAGACCTGAACCGGCAGATCGCCAAAAGACGTTGTGACCTTGGTGTTCCAGCACAGGCCCGGAAGCGTCCAGTTGCGGTCACTTCTTGCCGAGGTATCCCAGTTCTGGGGCGCTGCGGCTGCGGGATTCGTGATGTCAGTGCCGGACAAACCGGCTTGGGAAATCGATGTCATAATCGCACTCTTTCAATATTTTTCCGCTCGTTTGGCTAGGATCGGAACGTTGCGGCGAAAATGCCTGGCGCTCCAAAACGAACGGGTTCGAAATTTTCGCCGGAAGTTTGCCGACGCTGCTCAAATCAAGGTAGAAAATAGGGTGTCGTTTTCAAATTCTGGTGGCCTGAGGGTGATCCGCAAAACAAAAAGCGCGGTACTGGATATAATACAAATCAAAAGTCGCATATAAATTAACGCGGTATCAATCATAATCAACCAGACGCCGCCTTTGCAGTGATTTGGCGAAACAATCGCGCTGTGAGGGGCGAAACATCCCTTTCCTTGCCGCAAATTTACCATAATTCGCCGGGCGGAGCCAGCGGATTTGTCGTTCGGGCCGGTGGATTTTGGCGCAGTTTAAGGCTCTGGTCGGGCGTGATGGCAAATGTTATGATCAAATTATCAGAGATGTGAATGGCGTTCCTTGCGCCTGCAAAATCTTGCCCGCTGACTTCGTGTCTTATCTTTTCAGGTCTTCATCCCATCAGGTAACCCATGACAAATCCAGACAGACTTATCGGTGGCGTCACCGCTGACCGCATCGCTGAGGTCCGCGCCCGCGAGGCCGAGGTATTCGCCGCAGCAAGGCCGAAAACCCGCGCAGCGCTGGAGGCGGGGCGTGCGGCGTTTTTGGACGATGTGCCAATGCTTTGGATGAAGGACTGGCCGCAACCTTTCCCGATGCTGGTGGCCGAAGCGAAGGGCGCGCGGCTGATCGATATCGACGGGCACGTTCTGGATGATTTTTGTCTGGGTGATACCGGGTCGATGTTTGGCCATTCACCCGAACCGGTGGCCCAGGCGATTGCCGAACAAGCGGGCAGGGGGCTGACCTATATGCTGCCCACGAAGGATGCGCTGGAGGTCGGGCGGTTGTTGCAAGCCCGCTTTGGCCCTTTCTTGTGGCAGATCGCCACCACGGCGTCAGATGCCAATCGTTTCGCGATGCGGGTTGCGCGTGCGGTGACCGGGCGGCCCAAGGTGCTGTTCTTCGCGGGCTGCTATCACGGTGCGGTCGATGACGCTTTGGTGCGCGAGGTGGATGGGCGCACGGTTGAACGCCCGGGCATTGTCGGGCAGGTGGTTGATCTTGGCATCACCTCGAAAGTGGTGGAATTCAATGATCTGGAAGCACTGGAGGCGGCCTTGGCGGCAGGCGATGTGGCCGCGGTTCTGGCCGAACCGGTGATGACCAATTGCTGCATGGTACTGCCCGATCCGGGCTACCATCAGGCCTTGCGCGATCTGACCCGCCGTTACGGCACGCTGTTGATCATTGATGAAACGCATACGATTTCGTCAGGCCTTGGGGGCTATACCACGACGCATGGGCTTGATCCCGACATGTTCGTCTTGGGCAAGCCGGTGGCCGGTGGGCTGCCCGCCTCGGTCTGGGGGATGACCGGGGAAACTGCGGCGCGTTACCGGGCGTTTGATGCGACGCGGCCTGCGGGGTTTTCCGGGATCGGCACGACATTATCGGCCAATCCGCTGCAATTTGCAGCAATGCGGGCCAATCTGGCTGAGGTGATGACGGCAAAAAACTATGCCCATATGGAGGCGGGGGCGGAACGGTTGGCTGCAGGTCTGGGGGGCGTCATCGCCCGATTGGCGGCACCTTGGCATGTTGTGCGGGTGGGCGCGCGGGTCGAATTCATCTGCCACCCGGTGCCCTTGCGCAACGGCACGGAAAGCTACGCGGCCCATAAGCCCGCACTTGAGGCCGCGATCCATGCGCGCCTTGTCAACCTTGGCTGCCTGATAGCACCCTTCCACAATATGATGCTGGTCAGCCCTGCGACCACCTTCGCGCAGATCGACCGGCTGATTGCCGCCTTTGATACCATCACCACGGAGTTATTCGCATGAGCGCCCAGACCCCTTGCCCCTCGGGCGCCACACTGGCCGAGGCCGAAGCCTTTTTGGCGGCCCATCCCGAAATCGAAGCCTTTGACATCGTGCTCAATGACAGCAACGGCATTGGCCGCGGCAAGATCATTCGCCGCCACGAATTGCTGAGCATCTACAAAAGCGGGCGGCATATGCCGATCTCGATCCTTGGCCTCGATATTTGCGGCGAGGATGTGCATGAAACCGGGTTGATCTGGGATCAAGGCGACGGCGATCTGCGCGCCTGGCCGATCCCCGGTACCTTGGTGGCGCTGCATGGCACGGCGCCGGCGCGCGGCGAGGTGTTGATGTCGCTTTACACGCTTGAGGGCGCGCCGATGACCTCGGACCCGCGCCACGCGCTTCAGGCACAGGTTGATGCCTTGGCCGCCGAGGGGCTTCACCCGGCGGGGGCGTTTGAGCTGGAGTTCTTCTTGCTGGACAATGACCGCGATGCGGATGGTGGGGTGCGACCGGCGGCGGCGGTGCTGGACGGGCGGCGGTCTGACAAGACCGAGGTTTATTCGGTTGACCATCTGCATGGGATGGAACCGCTGTTTTCCGAGATTTATGCCGGTGCCGCCAAGGCCGGGATCCGCGCCGAAACCGTGATTTCGGAATATGCGCCGGGGCAGTATGAGCTGACGCTGGATTACCGCCGCTGCGTGATGCAGGCCGCCGATGATCTGGTGCGCTTGAAGCGTATCGTGCGGCTGGCGGCGCGGCGCTTTGGTGTGACCGCGTGTTTCATGGCCAAGCCGGTGGAGAAATACGCAGGCTCTGGCATGCATTTTCATGTGTCTTTGCAAGATGCTAAGGGCACAAATGTCTTTGCCGAGGCCAAAGAGGGTGTGTGGGACGACAAGATATTGCATGCGATCGGCGGTATGCGCGCGACAATGGCGGAATCGATGCTGGTTTTCGCGCCCCATGCCAATAGCTGGCGGCGCTTTGCCAACCAATCCTATGCGCCGGTCTCGACCAATTGGGGGGTGAACAACCGGTCCGTCGCGCTGCGCATCCCGGCGGGGGTGCGGGCCGCAAGGCGGATTGAGCATCGCCCGGCAGGTGTCGATGCCAACCCCTATCTGGTGGCGGCAACGGTCTTGGCCGCCTTGCGCCACGGTCTGGCCCACAAGATTGATCCGGGCCCCGAGACCACCGGCAATGGCTATGAGGATGAAAGCGCGTCTGACATGCCGCGCGACTGGCATGCCGCGATTGCGGCGGCGACCGCATCGGAGTTTTTGAAAGAGGCGCTGGGCGCGGATATGCACCGGACGTTTTGCGCGGTCAAAGCCGCCGAATATGCCCGCGTGGCGCGCACCATTTCCAACGTCGATTACGACCTTTATCTGCACAGCGTTTGACGGGGCGGTAAGCCGCGAAAGCGCTTGGGTTGACGGCCCTGGCGTTTGCGCATTTGGTTGCCCCTCATGGGGGGGCTGCATGACGTCTGATGTTGAGGTTGCGGTGGTAGGCGGCGGGATCGTCGGCGCGTCGGTTCCATACCGGCTTGCCAAAATGGGCTGGAGCGACAGCATCTTGCTTGAACGGCGCGAGCTTACGTTGGGGTCAACCTGGCATGCGGCGGGCAACAACGCAGTTGGGTTGCTGGGCAAGGATCACCAGCACCTGACCCCGAGAAAGCTTCTTGCGAAATACCACAGTCCCGTCGTCGCGCGCCCCATGCAACGCAATTTTTTTAGTGTAAAGATACGCCATAGGAAGAGCCTTCAAACCTGTTTTCTTATTGTTGTTGCTAGCTTTTTGACTTTGCCGGGCTCTTTGCAGTCTGAAGAAGTCCACCAGAATTTGGATGCGCTCAATCCGCTCGCAGCATTTCGCGATTGTGATCTTTGCCCCGAGATGATTGTCATGCCGACCGGGTCTTTCATGATGGGCGCGATACCCGGCGAGTCGCGCAATCCATGGGGTATCACTGGCCCCGTTGATCAAAAGGGAAAGGTTCCGCGGGTTCGGCCCCCCGATAAGATCAACATCATCCCCAATGAACATCCCCGCCACCGGGGCGACATGGACATCCCCTATGCCATCGCCAGAAACGAAACCACACATGCGGAGTGGATGGCCTGTGTTGATGACGGCGGCTGTACCCATGTGCCCGATCATCGGGTTCTGATGCCGGGCGGATACAAGCCGCTGGGGCCTGATCATCCGGTGATCAATGTGTCATATCTTGATACGCTGGAATACGTGGCCTGGCTCAACCTGATGGCCGGTGAAGAGGTCTATCGCCTTCCCACAGAAGCGGAATGGGAATACGCCGCGCGCGCCGGGACGGAGACCCCATTCGCGCAAGGCGAAGAGCTGACAGCGGATCAGGCAAATTTCTCACGCAGATCAACCGAACATGTGCTGGGGCGCGGGCAGGAGCCAAGAGTCTCTGTGCCCGAGCTTGTCGATCGATATAGTCCGGTTCCCGTCAATGAACTCGACGCGGCGAATGCATGGGGTGTCCGGCACATGTCGGAAAATGTTTTTGAACTCACTCAGTCGTGTTGGTCGGACGCGCATTTGGATCTTTCGAGCGCTAGCGCCTACTTGGCCGATGCAAAGTCGCAAGGATCCTGTCGGCGCGTTGGTAAAGGCGGGGCGTATTCTACTGCAATGGACGCCATCCGCCCCGCAGCGCGCGTTCGTCCGACCGAAGACTTTAGACGGGATTCCCTGGGATTCCGCGTAATCAGAGAGCTAAACAACGTCGGAGACATGTAATGGCAACTGCGGATTGGTCCAGACGGGTGGAAAGTGGTGGGGGCCTACGGATACCTGAAGCCTTCGTTGACGACCATCGCGGGGGCGCGACAAAGCACCCCTAGAGAGTTCGAGCTGAACCCGCTTGCGCACCAATTCTCGCCGCTTCAAACAGCGCCGGACGAGCAAAGGGACGAGAACCACCAACCGCGTCACCGCGCCCTCGGTATGATGACACAGATCCATGCAGATCGGGCCGGGAATGCCGAGACTTGGGCTATCGAAGGCAATCGCGCCATGGATTTTGCGGCGGTTTTCATGGCCGTACCTTCATGGGCATGGCACTGACCAAAAAAGTGGAGCCCTACCGTAATCGGCCGAGCGGCTCTTGTTGTACGGGCAGAAAACCGAATGGGTTTCAGAACCAATAGCCATTGTAGACTAACGGCCGCATCAGATCAGGCACCCGTTTCTTGCCAATGAACTCCCGTGCGGTATGCCCATAGATAACGTCGTGATGTCGCGTGGTTTCAAGATTTCCTGCCAAATCCGGGAACAACTCCAGAACTTCATTGAGTGCATCGTTTCCCAACATCGTAAGAGCCATTTGACCGGGATAGAAACTTTCCGAAGCGGTGTTCTCGGCGAAAATGATCTGGTGGGCTTCGAACATGAGGTGGATATAGGTAACCTTTCTTTTGCCATGGGCAAATCGGACACCCGGCATCGAGGCTACGAGATGTTTGGCACGCACCAGATGATCGCCGGTTCGGCCGATCACCATCCCATGCTGGGGCGAGACCAGCAGATCACGCTCTGCTCCCAAGACGCCGCGCTTGATCAAAACCGGGTGCGTGTTCGGATTGTCCCGCAATGTTTGACTGTCCAACGTCAGACGTCCGATCCAGCGGATGTGTTGCGGTCCGTTGTCGAGCGTGCAAACCAAATCGCCCACCCGCAACTCGTCAATCAAGACATCGCCCTGCGGGGTGCGAATGGCGGTGCCAGCGGTAAAACAAACGACCCCGGTATTCTCCTGGGTGAAACTTGAGTTGTCCGCGTTTGCACCAGTGAAGGTCAGCGAATCGCCCGGGCTAAACTGGGTGTTGTCCGAATAATCTACCGTGCGGCCCTTGGTGTCTGTCGTGTTCGACTGGTTCAGGATGCCGTCGTCAGCCTGGTCGGCATAAAGTTCGGACAGGTTGTCGTAATAGCCCGAGAGATCGACGAAGTCGTTGTTGGTGCTGTTACCATCATTCAACGTGCCGGTATTGCCGGTGTTGAAATCGGTGATCGTGTCGGTGCCTGCACTGACTATGAATACGTCGTTGCCTGCCCCGCCGGTCAGGACGTCGCCGCCCAGGCCGCCGTCAATACTGTCTTTGCCATCGCCGCCAAAGATCAGGTCGCTGCCATCGCCGCCGTCGATGCTGTCATTGCCC
>JBAUHP010000248.1:0-7853 GCA_049680345.1 Albidovulum sp.
TCGCATTTCATCCCCATGGCCTTCAGATGCGCGCGCACCTGGCTTGGCGCCTCTTGGCTGCACAGGCCAAGCCTTTGGCTTAGCTCAAACGCCAAGGCACAGCCGATGGCCACGCCTTCGCCGTGCAAAAGCCGCCCGGAATAGCCCGTGGCCGCTTCGAGCGCATGACAAAAGGTATGGCCAAGGTTCAACAGCGCGCGTTCGCCTTCTTCGGTTTCATCGCGCGCAACGATAGCGGCTTTCATGCCTACCGAATGGGCCACGACCTTCTGGCGCAACGCATGATCACCGCGCGCCATGGCCGGACCGTTTGCCTCGAGCCACGTGAAGAAGGCCGCATCGCCCAAAAGCCCATATTTGACCACCTCGCCGTAGCCGGCCAGAAAATCACGGGCGTGCAATGTGTCCAAAACGTCGATATCCGCCAAGACCAGACTGGGTTGATGAAAGGCCCCGATCAGGTTCTTGCCATGGGTCGAGTTGATACCGGTCTTGCCGCCCACAGAACTGTCAACCTGCGCCAATAGCGTCGTCGGGATCTGCACGAAGCGCACCCCGCGCCGCAAGACCGCCGCCGCAAAGCCGACCAGATCGCCGATCACCCCGCCGCCCATGGCCACGACAACATCTCGCCGCTCGATCTTTTCGGCCAAAAGCCATTCGACACAGCGCGAAAACTCGGGCCAACCCTTCGTGGCTTCCCCGGCTGGCAAAGAAAGCGATGTCATCGCGATATCGCCAAGACCGGCGCGCAGGGCTTCAAGATGCAAGGGGGCTACGGTTTCGTCGGTAACCACCGCCACCCTGGGGCGCCGCAAAAGCGGGGCTATTTCGGCACCCGCCCGGCCAAGCAACCCGCGCCCGATCCGCACATCATAGGCGCGCGCGCCCAAATCCACATGGACGGTTTCATCTCTTTGGGTCATCATCTCTCCGTCGCGTCGCCATGCGCTATCAGTGCGGCAAGCACGGCCCCCGCCATATCATCAATCGAATATTCCGGCTGCGCTGTCACAACCAGATCTGCCAGTGCATAGACCGGGGTGCGTTCTGCCACCAATGCCGCAAGGGTGGCCTTGGGGTTAGCGGTGCGAAGCAGCGGGCGGGTCGATTTGTGGCGCACCCTTTGCCACAAAAGCTCCAGATCCGCCTTGAGCCATACCGACACCCCATGCGCCGAAATCGCTGCGCGGTTTTGCGCGGCCAAGAACGCCCCGCCCCCCGTCGACAACACACAAGGCGGGCCTGCCAACAGCCGAAACAGCACCTCTGATTCGCGGGCGCGAAAGAATTCCTCGCCGTCGCGCGCAAAAATTTCAGCCACGCTCATCTGCGCGGCCTTGGCCAGGGCATCGTCGGAATCAAGGAAATCCACGCCAAGCTGGCGTGCAAGTGCTGTGCCAACGGCCGTCTTACCCGCGCCCATCATGCCAACCAGCACAACGCTTCGTTTCAGTTTCATGCCCATCGCCATAGCCAAGTTAGGTCCAATTCCCTCTTGGGTGTCCGCATTCCAAGCGCAATTCTTCGCCGTAGTTAAAACTTTCGTGTCCTGAATGGCGTGAAGTTGTCAGAAATGCCATATATAATATCGTCATCGGGTACAGAGCCATCATATAGATCACCCGATGGCACCACCGCCGCACCGGGCTACAACAGTAGGAAAACATGTTTCGCATCTTCAAGGCACTTGCCACATTCGCCTTCTTCGGTTTTCTCGGGGTCGTGGCCTATGCCTATCTCGGGGATCTGGGTCCAGAGCAAAGCGAAGTCGAACAACCGGTTGATCTGAATGTCAGCCAATAAAGCGCCTGTCCTTCTGGCGGCCATGATGGCTTGTGCGGCACCTGTGCCGGTTTGGGCAGAGGCACCGCTTTCGGCAATTGACTGGCTGTCGCAATCGGTGGCAACGCCCGCGTCCCTTGCGCGACCCACGACCCAAGCTGACCCAAACAGCGGCAGGGCCGCCCTGCCCGCCCCGATCACGGTCACGCCGCTTGCCAATCCCGGTGTCACTGCCGTTGGGCTTATCTCGGCACAACGGGCCGGGTTGCCGCGTGATCTTTGGGGGCCAAGCCGATCAACCGATATCGCTAGGCTGATCCGGGCCGAGCAACCTGACACCCTGCCTGCCGTGCGCCAGTTGATGAACACGCTTTTGATCACCGAACTCTCGCCACCGCACGACGGCGATCCGACGGGGGCCTTGTTCGTGGCCCGGATCGACAAGCTGCTTGATCTGGGCGCACTGGATCCAGCCCTTGCCTTGCTTGAATTGCTGGGCAAACCAAACGCGGAATCTTTCCGACGCTGGTTCGATATCTCGCTCTTGTTGGGGCAAGAGGATCGCGCCTGCGAGGTTATGGCCGAAACCCCGCAAATCGCGCCGACCTTTCCGGCCCGGATCTTTTGTCTGGCGCGCGGTGGTGATTGGGATGCGGCGGCCCTGTCTTTGCGCACCGGGCAAACCCTGCAAACCATTGATCCTGAAATGGGCGCGCTTTTGGAGCGTTTCCTTGACCCCGAACTTTTTGAGGGCGAAGATGATCTTCCCCTGCCCGCGCGGCCATCGCCACTGGTCTTGCGGCTGATGGAGGCGATCGGGCAACCCCTGCCCACCACCACATTGCCGGTAGCCTTCGCCCAAGCGGATTTGCGATCAAACAGCGGCTGGAAAACCCAGATCGAAGCTGCTGAGCGGTTGACCCGCATGGGCGCCATCCCCCCAAACCGCCTTTTGGGCCTTTACACCGAACGGCGGGCCGCAGCCTCTGGCGGGGTGTGGGAACGGGTCAAGGCTGTGCAAGCGCTTGATGATGCGCTCAAATCCGGAGACCCCGCTAAAATCGGTGCGGCCCTTGGCCCGGTCTGGTCCCAGATGGTGAAGATGGAACTGGAAGTGCCATTTGCCGATCTGTTCGGTGCCGAACTGGCAAACGCTGATCTTTCCGGCCCGGCGGGCAGCTTGGCGTTTCGCATCGGGCTTTTGTCCAGCGGTTATGAAAAGATCGCGATCACCCGCAGCCCTGCAAACCCTGCCGAGGCATTCTTGATCGGTCTCGCCAAGGGCGACCTGAGCGGCATTCGCCCGCCCGACCAACTGGGCGTGGCGATAAAGGCGGCCTTTGCCACCAAAGCTGTCCCGGATGAGGGGCTGCGGTTCTTGCTAAGCGAAGACAAGCTTGGCGAGGCGCTGTTGAAAGCCATCGACAAGGCCACCAAAGGTGCCAGCGGCGATTTGCGCGATGTCACCAATGGCTTGGCCTTGCTGCGACAGGTCGGGCTTGAAAACACCGCGCGCCAAACCGGATTGGAGCTGATGTTGCTGGAACGGCGGGGCTAGATGAAAGCCCCGATGGAACGCTGGATCTCGGCCTTCCTTGAAGCAAGTGCGGCCGATCTGAATGCCGCACGCAACACCTTGCTGGCTTATGGGCGCGATCTGAAGGATTTCGCCGCCTGGCTGGCCCATCGTGGCCAGCATTTTTCAAGCGCAACGCAGGCAGATGTCGAAGACTATCTGATCGCTTGCGACGCGCAGGGTCTGTCACGCGCCACAAGAGCGCGGCGGCTGTCGTCGGTTCGCCAGCTTTACCGGTTTGCATATGATGAAGGCTGGCGCAAAGATAACCCCGCACAGCGCCTCTCGGGGCCGGGGCGCGACAAACGCCTGCCACAATCGTTGACCGAGGAAGAGGTGGCGGCACTTTTGGCCGCCGCGCTGAAAATCGGGCGCAGCCCCCAAGAACGCCAGCGCAATCTGTGCTTGATGGAACTGCTTTATGCCACAGGTATGAGGGTCAGCGAACTTGTCACCCTGCCGGTTGAGGCGGCACGCGGCAATCCGGCGATGATTTTGGTCAAGGGCAAGGGCGACAAGGAACGGCTGGTGCCACTGTCGCGCCCGGCGCGCGCGGCCCTTGCTGCATGGCTGGCCTGGCGCGATGCCGAGGAAGAGGCCGCCCGGACACATAAAGGGCGCTCAAATAAAGGGCGCACCGGGTCGGCCCAACCATCGTCGCGCTATCTGTTCCCCTCGCGCGGTGCTGAGGGGCATTTAAGCCGGCAGGTCATGCACCGGCTGCTTAAAGACATCGCCGTGACCGCCGGTGTGCCCCCCGATGCCGTCACCCCGCACCGGCTGCGCCATGCCTTTGCCACCCATCTATTGGCCGGTGGCGCCGATCTGCGGGTAATCCAGATGCTTTTGGGCCATGCCGACATCGCCACAACCGAGATCTACACCCATGTGATCGCCGAACAGCTCAAAGAACTGGTGCTAGAGCATCATCCCCTGGCCAAAGACCCGTTGCCCGCGCGCGCGCAGGACCAAAAGAAATAAGCCATTTTGCCCGCACCCTTGCCCTTCTGCCTTGAAGCGCGCTGTGCGGCGGCCCATAACAAATGCACAGATATGGGATAGCTAGCGATGGATCTCCTCGACAAATTTGATGGGTCGTTTTGGCTCAACGCCGCCGCGATCATAGCACTGCTGTTTTGCTCGGCGTTCTTTTCCGGCTCGGAAACCGCGCTGACCGGATCAAGCCGGGCAAAATTGCGCGCGCAGGCCGACAAGGGCAGCAAGGGCGCAGAAACCGCGCTGCGCCTGACCGATGATAATGAACGCCTGATCGGCGCGCTTTTGTTGGGCAACAACGTCGTCAATATTCTGGCGGCCGCCTTGGCGACCGCGCTTTTCACCAAGATGTTCGGCTCTAACGGCGTAGCCATGGCTACCGGGGTGATGACGGTTCTGGTGCTGATATTTTCCGAAGTGCTGCCCAAGACCTATGCGATCACCAACCCCGAACCTTCAGCCGCCAAGGTTGCACCGATCGTGGGTTTTTTCGTGCGGATCCTTGCGCCAATCGTCTCATTGGTGCGCGCCATCGTGCGGCTGATCCTTTTGGGCTTTGGCGTGCGCGCCGACCCTGACAGCCATATGTTTTCGGTGCGCGAGGAAATCGCAGGCGCGCTCGCACTGGCCCATTCCGAAGGCACCGTTCACAAAGAAGACCGCGACCGGCTTTTGGGCGCGCTTGATCTTTCGGACCGCACGGTCGAAGAAATCATGCTGCACCGGTCCAAGATCGAGATGATCGACGCCGATGCCGCCCCCAATGCGATCTTGACGGCGGTTCTTGCATCGCCGCATTCCCGCTTGCCGATCTACCGCGGTGAGCGTGAAAATATCTTGGGCGTCATCCATGCCAAGGATCTGCTGCGCGCGGTGGAAAAGACCGTGCGGCGTGAGGATGGCAATATGTCGTCAATCAGCGATCTTGATATCCTGGGCGTGGCCAAGAAGCCCTATTTCATCCCGGAAACCACGCCGCTGGACGAACAGATGCGCGAGTTTTTGAAGCGTCGCGCGCATTTCGCGCTGGTGGTCGATGAATATGGCGATCTGCGCGGTCTTTTGACGCTTGAGGATATCTTGGAAGAGATCGTCGGTGAGATTGCCGACGAATTCGATCTTGATGCCGAGCATCAGCTAAAACCGGTCGAGGATGGCGACTACATCGTTGACGGCACCATGACGATCCGCGATTTGAACCGCGCGACGGATTGGAGCCTGCCCGACGATGAGGCCAACACAATCGCCGGTCTTGTCATTCACGAAGCGCAGACCATCCCCGGCGAGGGGCAGGTGTTTTCCTTCCACGGCTTTCGCTTTGAGGTCGTAGCGCGCAAGGAAAACCGCATTACCCGGCTGAAGATCCGGCCGCTGTAGGGCTGTCTTGCAAACCTAACGCCTTGGCAAGGCGTGGAAGTCTGGCGCGTTTCAGCAAGGCGCGAAGCGGTTGTGGCTGGCCTGAAAGCCGCTCGGCCTCGGCACGGACCGCCTCGGCGCATCGGGCAATTGTGGTTGGATGATCTTGCCATAGCCCGTGCAAGAACTGGTCAGGGTCAAGCCGCTCCAGCCCTTCTTCGGCAAGGGTCTGGCGTGGAAAATCAGAGGCATTGAAGGTGATGATGACATCCGCGCTGCTGCTGATGGCGGCGGCCAAAACATGAATGTCATCGGGATCAGGCAGCCACAGCCGCGCGGTCAGACCGGTCTGCGGCCGCACGCAGGCTTTGGGGAAATCCACGTGAAGGCGCGCAATTTCGCCGCGCGCGATAACTTCCGCACCGGGGCCAAGTTTAATGGTGGCGCGGGCCCATTCTTCCAATATCCGTTCGGACCAGAGCGGCGTGTAAAGCCCCGCGCGCGCCACGCCGATCAATATTTCGCGCAAGACCGTGGGGTATAGAACGCATGCGTCCAGTACCGCCTTCATCCGTCAAGCCGGAAGAACAGGGATTTGAGGTAACCGCTTTCGGCAAGCTGCGGCAGCATCGGGTGATCTGCACTGGCATAGCCCGTGTGGATAAGCTGCGCGCGCCGCCCGCCGCGCCCGATACCGCGCCCGCAGGCATTGCGAAACTGCGCAAGATCGGCGGCATGTGAACAAGAACAAAGCCCCAGATAACCGCCCGGTGCCACCAAGGGTGCGGCCAGCCGTGCGACCCGTTCATAAGCGCGCAAGCCCGCCTCGAGTGCGGACTTTGAAGGTGCGAAGGCCGGGGGATCGCAGATCACCAGATCGAATGTGGCGCCTTCGGCAGCCAGCGCTTCCAATACCGCGAAGGCATCGCCCTGACGGGTGGCGAACTGCGCCTCCATCCCGCTGGCGCGCGCGCCCTCTTGCGCCAGCCCAAGGGCCGGGGCCGAACTATCGACCGCGAGCGCGGAGGCAGCCCCCCCCGCAAGGGCCGCGAGCGAAAAGCCACCAACATGCGAAAAGACATCAAGCACCCGCGCGCCTTTGGCCAGCCGCCGCGCGAAGGCCTGATTGTCACGCTGATCTAGGAATATGCCGGTCTTTTGGCCACCCATCACATCGGCCATATAGGTGGCCCCGTTCATCGGCACCGGAACAGGGCCGGTCACCGCGCCGGTCAAAACCACGGTTTCCTCGGTCAGGCCTTCAAGCACCCGCGACCGCCCGGTGCCGTTCTTGATAATTGTCCGCACCCCGGTGACATCGGCAAGCGCTGCGGCCAGATCGCCGATCATTGTATCGGCCCAAGCCGCATTGGGCTGAATGACTGCAACATCGCCAAACCGGTCAATAATCACGCCCGGAAGCCCATCGGCCTCGGCATGGACCAAGCGGTAGTAAGGCGCATCGAACAAAGTCTCGCGCAGGGCCAGCGCGCGTTTCAGCCGCGCCACAAGCCAGTCTTGCGAAATGATGGCATCGGCATCGCGGTCCATCACCCGTGCGATGATTTTCGACTTTGGATTGACGGTTACAAGCGCCAGCGGCCGCCTGTCCGAATCTTCAAGCTGGGCAAATGTACCGGGCGCCAGGCCCGAGGTGCGGCGGTCTGTTACCAGCTCATCCGCGAAAACCCACGGGAAACCGTGGCGGATCGCGCGCGCCTCGGCCTTGGGGCGCAGGCGGACAACGGGCAGTGCAGTCGTTTCGGTCATGACTTTAGCCTTATATTCGGGTTACCATCCCTCTAGTCGCTTCGCGCCGATGAGGAAAGGTCTTCCGCTAGGATCAAGATCGCCTGCATTTCTGGCAATCGGCGCGGATAATCTGCAATCACCCCGTTGTTAGCGCTAACGGTTCATGATAAAAGGCCCCGCAACCCCAAAGCCGAATGGTTAAGCCGAAGGAACGCAATGCCGCTTCACCCAACAATCATTTCCGTCACAGACCGTATCAGGGCCAGATCGCAGCAAAGTCGCGACGCCTATTTGCGCAAGATCGCC
Source organism: Albidovulum sp. (assembly GCA_049680345.1). Lineage (GTDB taxonomy): Bacteria > Pseudomonadota > Alphaproteobacteria > Rhodobacterales > Rhodobacteraceae > TMP-24. The sequence goes on from JBAUHP010000248.1 coordinate 7,772, forward strand.
GCCGCCGCCAGTGAAGGCCCTGCCCGCGCGCATCTTTCTTGTGGCAATCAAGCCCATGCCTATGCCGCGATGGGCGATGACA
>JBAUHP010000249.1:0-4339 GCA_049680345.1 Albidovulum sp.
TGGGCGCTGTGTGGTTGTGCGCATCAAACTGTGCCGCTAAGCCTGAAGGTAAGCGCTGCCGAAAAGCCAGAAAGGCAATCATGTCCACGACCCCAAATATCTTGCCCGTGATCTTGTCTGGTGGCACCGGCACCCGGCTTTGGCCTGTGTCGCGCGAAGATATGGCCAAACAGCTTTTGCCGCTGACCGATGACCTGACGATGCTGCAAAAAACCCTGAGCCGGGTCAACGGCCGGCCCGGCTTTGACACCCCGATGGTGATCGGATCGCATTCGGTGCGCTTCACCTTGAAAGATCAGATTACCGCCAAATCTCCCGGCACCATGCTGGTGCTTGAACCGGCCCGCCGCGATACGATGGCCGCCGTGCTTTTGGCCGCCACGATAGCAGCGGCGCGCAATGATGATGCCGTGCTTGCCGTCATGCCTTCAGATCATATGATTGATGGGGATGAGGCGTTTCGCGCCGCCCTTCGCACTGCCGCCGCCAAGGTAAGAACCGCAGGCATCGCGATTATCGGCGTCACCCCCCGCGAAGCGGCCACCGCCTATGGCTATATCCGCCCCGGTGCCGCCTCGGGTGACGGGGTGCGCGTGGTCGACAGCTTTGTTGAAAAGCCCGATGCGGCCCTCGCTGAACGCCTGATCGCCGAAGGCTGCCTATGGAACGCCGGGGTCTTTTGTTTTCGCCCGGCCTGGCTGATCGGGGCGATGCGCGCCCCTTATCCCGATGATGTGGCGCTCATGGCCCGCGCCGTGTCTGAGATGACCGAGGATCTGGGCATGTTCATCCCCGGCCCCGCGTTTTCCGAAGTTACCAAGATTTCCTTCGATCACGCCTTTATGGAGAAAACCAAAGACGCCCATATCGCCACCGCCGATTTCAGTTGGTCGGATGTGGGCGACTGGAACGCGCTTTGGAAGGTCTCGGCGAAAGACAAAGACGGCAATGCCATCAAGGGCGATGTGGTGGCGATGGCGTCGCGCAACAACCTTATCCGCGCCGAAAGCCGCACGGTCTGCGTGCTTGGCGTCGATGATCTGACCATTGTCGAAACCCCCGATGCGATCATGATCGCGGCGCGCGACCATGCGCAACAGGTGAAGGGGCTGGTTGAAACGCTCAAACTCCAGGGGCGTCCGGTGGCCACCGAACATCTGCGCACCCACCGGCCCTGGGGCTGGTATCAGACCATGGATCGCGGCGACGGCTTTCGGGTCAAACGCATCTCGGTCAAGCCCGGCGCCAAGCTGTCGTTGCAGCGCCACCGCCACCGGGCCGAACATTGGGTCGTCGTGCGCGGCACGGTCGAGGTGACAGTGGGCGACAACGTCAAGACCTTGCATGAGAACGAAAGTATCTACATCCCGATGCAAGAAATCCACCGCCTTGCCAATCCCGGAACCGAACCGATTGAGATTATAGAGGTTCAGACCGGCGGCTATCTGGAAGAAGATGATATCGAGCGGATCGAGGATGAATTCGGGCGTGTCTGACGCGCCCTTGCGCGCAGTGAAGGAAGGGCAGTGATGGATTTTTCGGCAGGCTTGGCCGGGCGGAAGTGTCTGGTAACCGGGGCCAGCGGCTTTATCGGCCGCAGGCTTGTGGCCGCCCTTGCCGATCTGGGTGCCGTGGTCACCGTCCTTGGCCGCAGCCGCCACAGTTTCGCGCAATTTGGCGATCTGCCCTTGCGCAAGATCCAAGGCGATATGACCGATGCCGGGGCCATGGCCAAGGCGCTGGCGGGGCAAGAGGTGGTCTTCAACCTTGCCTATGATTTTCGCGCCTCGGGCCAGGCCAATTTAGCCGGGCTTGATTGCCTGATGACCGCCGCCCAAAAGGCCGCGGCGGTGCGTATCGTGCATGTCAGCTCAATCGTGGTTTATGACGATTGGCCGGGCGGTGATGTCGATGAGGCATCCTCAATGCACAACCCCGGCGGCGGGGCCTACCGGCAGACCAAAATCGCGATGGAAAAGCGGCTGATGGCCGGCACTCTGCCCGCCGCCATCCTTCAGCCCACAATCGTCTACGGCCCCGGCAGTGCGCAATGGACCGATGGCTTTGCCGAGGCCTTGCTCAATGGTGCCATCCTGCTGCCAACGCCCGAGGGCCTGTGCCAAGGCGTCTTTGTCGATGATGTTGTGCAAGGCCTGCTGCGGGCCGCAACCTTGCCCGATCTTGTCCGCGAGCGTTTTATCCTCAGCGGTCCCGCCCCGTTCAAATGGTCCGATCTTATCGCAGGCTACCGCGATATATTGGGGCAAGGCACGCTGCAATTTCGCCCTGCGGACGACCTGCGCCCAAGCGCCGCCCAAGCCGATGCGGCGACGCAAGGCACCGAAGTAGCGCCCTCTGCCGCCGCCCGGATAAGCGCCCTTGGCCGCCGTTTATTGGGGCATCAGCGGTTTGAGGCTTTGGTGCGCAAAGCCAAAAAGCGCCTCAGACCCAGCGATGAAATGCGCCCCGACGCCCATCTCTTTGAACTTCTCACAACCACCGGCCATTGCCCGATTGACGCCGCCCGCCAAAGGCTTGGCTATGCACCCGTCTATGACCTTGCCAAAGGTCTGGCCGCCACAGCCAGCCACCTGCGCAAAATGGCAAGGTGACCCCCGGCCTGCCCCAAAACCCTAAGCGGGCCCATGCCGCCGCCGCACCGTGGCGGGACGCCCCGCAATGCTTAGCTGCGCATCATTGCGGGCCCTGCGCGATATGATCTTGCCCTTGGCCACAACCGCCAGCCTTTCGGCGCGCAGCCGCAAAGCCTCGGTCGGATTGCTGGCATCCAGAACCACCAGCGACGCCATGTCACCAACCTTCAGCCCATAGCCCTCAAGCCCCATGATCCGGGCATTGGCATTGGTAACCATATCAAAACAGCGCGCCATTTCTTCAGGATGGGTCATCTGCGCCACATGCAGCCCCATGAAGGCCACATCCAGCATATCCGCCGTGCCCAGCGAATACCAAGGGTCCAAAACGCAATCTTGCCCCCAGCCCACGGTAATCCCATGTGCTTGCATCTCTTTCACCCGCGTCAGCCCCCGGCGCTTGGGGTAGGTATCATGGCGGCCTTGCAAGGTGATATTGATCAAAGGGTTGGGAATCGCCGTCATCCCCGCCTCCGCGATCAGCGGCAACAGCTTTGAGACATAGTAACTATCCATCGAATGCATCGAGGTCAGATGGCTTCCCGCCGCACGCGCCCCAAGGCCGTGCCGCGTTACCTCTGCTGCCAGCGTCTCTACGTGGCGGCTCATCGGGTCGTCGGTTTCATCGCAATGCAGATCCAGCATCAACCCGCGTTCGGCGGCAATATGCGCAAGGTCTTTGACCGATGCGGTGCCTTCCTCCATCGTGCGTTCAAAATGCGGGATGCCGCCCACCACATCCACACCCATATCCAGCGCCCGGATCACATTCGCCCGCCCCGTCGCGGTGCGGTAAAGCCCGTCTTGCGGAAAAGCCACCAGTTGCAGATCAATGTAGCCTGCCACCTTCCGCTTGACCTCCAGCATCGCCTCAACCCCGCGCAAATGGTCGGGGGTGGTGTCGACATGGGTGCGGATCGCCAACAGCCCCATCGAGGCCGCCCAATCGCAATAGCGCAGCGCGCGGGCGACCATATCGTCAACACTCGCCATTTCGCGCAGCTCGCCCCAAAGCGAAATACCTTCCAAAAGGGTGCCGCTGGTATTGATCCGGGGCGTCCCGTAAGAAAGCGTCGCATCCATATGGAAATGCGGATCGACAAACGGCGGCGACACCAGATCACCTGCAGCGTCAATCACCGCGCGCGCATCACCGTCCACCCGGCCAATCGCGGCAATCCGGTCGCCCCTGATGGCAATGTCAGCGACAGATCCATCGGGCAAAGTCCCGCCCTTGACGATCAGATCAAACATCAACGTTCCCCTTTATTGAACGGGATCATCAGCGCCGCAGGCACCTCGGCACGGCGCGACATCAAGACAAGCGCCAGAATTGAAAGCACATAAGGCACCATCAAAAACACCTGATAGGGCACCAAAGCCCCCATCGGGGTTTGCTGCATCCGCACCTGAAGCGCGTCGAACCCCGCAAACAGCAGCGCCCCAAGCACCGCCTTGCCCGGCCGCCACGCCCCGAAAACCACAAGCGCTATGCAGATCCAGCCGCGCCCGTTGACCATTTCAAAGAAAAAGCTGGAAAAGGCCGACATCGTCAAAAACGCCCCGCCAATCGCCATCAGCCCCGACCCGAAAACCACCGCCCCCATGCGGATCGCGGTGACAGAAAGCCCCTGTGCCTCTACCGCCGATGGGTTTTCACCCGCCGCGCGCAGCGCAAGGCCAAT
>JBAUHP010000250.1:0-3957 GCA_049680345.1 Albidovulum sp.
AATAGCCGATGCGCAGCTTGGACGAGCGTGTGACTTTGCCGGCACAAGGCGCAAGCTTGCCCGCCAGCAGTTTTGACAAGGTTGATTTGCCTTCGCCGTTGCGGCCCAAAAGGGCGATGCGGTCATCCTGGTCGATGCGCAGATCCAGATGGCGCAAGACCGGCGGGCCGTCATAGCCGACGGCGGTGCCATCCATGGTGATGATCGGCGGTGAGAGCTGTTCGGGCGGCGGGAAGGTGAAGACCTGCTTTTTGGCCTCTTCCGGGGCCATGATCGGGGTCATCTTTTCAAGCATCTTGACGCGGCTTTGTGCCTGTACGGCCTTTGAGGCCTTGGCCTTGAAGCGGTCCACGAAGCTTTGCAGATGGGCGCGGCGGGCGTCTTGTTTCTTCGCCTCGGCGGTCTGGACGGCAATGAGGGCGGCGCGCTGGCGGGCGAATTGGTCGTATGGGCCGGACCAAAGCGTCAGCTTGCGCGATTCGAGGTGCAAGATTGCGTTGACCGCGCGGTTAAGAAGGCCGCGGTCGTGGCTGATGATGATGACGGTATGGGGGTATTTGGCAAGATAGGTCTCAAGCCAAAGTGCACCTTCAAGGTCAAGGTAGTTGGTCGGTTCGTCCAATAACAAAAGATCGGGCTGGGCGAAAAGCACCCCCGCCAAAGCCACCCGCATCCGCCAGCCGCCGGAAAAATCAGAGCAGGGTTTTTGCTGCGCTTCGGCGTCAAAGCCAAGACCCTTGAGGATCGAACTGGCGCGGCCTTCGGCGGACCAGGCATCAATATCCGACAGCCGGTGCTGGATTTCGGCGATACGCGCAGGATCGGTGGCGGTTTCCGCCTCGGCCAGCAGGCTTGCGCGTTCGGTGTCAGCCTCAAGCACGGTGTCGATCAGAGAGGTCGAGGAGGAGGGTACTTCTTGTGCGACCCCGCCGATGCGGGCGCGCGACGGCATGGCGATCTCGCCGCCCTCCAACGCAAGCTCACCACGGATGAGGCGGAAAAGCGTGGTCTTGCCGGTGCCGTTCTGGCCGACAAGCCCGACCTTGTGGCCGGTGGGAATGGTTGCGGAAGCGCCCTCAAAAAGCGGGCGGCCTTCGACCGAATAGGTGATGTCGGATATCCTGAGCATGCGCAGGGCTTGCCCGAAGTGTCGGTCGCCGTCAACCGCCGCAAAACCGGGTTTTCATCGGCCGCGCCCCGTGCTAGCCAGCGCCGAGAATTCGGTGAGGGGCATTCGCCCCGGACACACCCCCAAGCGAAAAGGCGAAAACCATGGCGATTGAACGTACCTTGTCTATCATCAAACCCGACGCAACCCGGCGCAACCTGACTGGCAAGATCAATGCCAAGTTTGAGGCAGCGGGCCTGCGGATTGTCGCGCAAAAGCGCATCCATCTGAGCCTGGCACAGGCGCAGAAATTCTATGAAGTGCATGCCGAACGCCCGTTCTTTGGTGAATTGACCGAATTCATGGCCTCCGAGCCGGTGGTCGTGCAGGTTCTGGAAGGCGAAGGCGCCATTGCAAAGAACCGTGAAGTGATGGGGGCCACCAATCCGGCCAATGCCGATGCAGGTACGATCCGTAAGGAATTTGCGCTTTCGGTCGGCGAAAACTCGGTTCACGGCTCGGATGCGCCTGAAACTGCAGCGGCCGAGATCGCCTATTTCTTCTCGGGTCTTGAACTGGTCGGCTGATCCGAATTTTCTGCGAAAATTCGTGCGATTTTTCGCAGAAAAATCGTGGCCCTTTGGCCGGCCTCTGGCCTTGCTGAATAAAGATCGCTTCCATTCGGAGGCGATCTTTTTGTTTTTGGGAGTGCGGCAGCTGCCTCTGCCTTAGGCGCTTTTCTTGGCGCTCTGGCAATCAATCCGGTGCAGCCGCGATCAGATAAACCTCAGATCGAGGCCCAATCGGTAAATTGGGTCGCTTGCATCTGGCCCTCGGTTGTCGATCCACCCGCCTGCGGGGCTGGTTGGTAGGGTTGTTGACCTTGCTGTTGACGCTTGCGCGCCGCCTCTTGGCTTTGCTGGTCTTGCGCATTGCCAGACCCCATTTGCCCAGTCGTGTCGTCCATCGGATCGTCCTTTAATCCAGCCGTTTTGGCCGTGTAAACCGCCAACCTCATTGGGCTCTTGCAAAAAGCAACAAGACGTTGGCGCGGTGCAGTTAGGCCTTGATGATGACCCCGTCAAGTAAGATTGCGACACGAATGCAGACCGAGCAAGGCTTTGGAAAACCTTGGGGTTTTTTTGTGATAAGAATTGTAACAAATTTGCACTATTGTTTCAGATCCGTGTTCGATCGGGCCCGAAACGCGGTGTTTTCGCGTCAGTCACGGAAGCTTTCTGCGAGGTCTTCGGGCAGATCGAATTCGCGCAATACCCGCGCGCGGCCCTCGGCGGACATTTTCTTTGCGGTTTTTTGCACGACCTTAAGAAGCGATTCCGGCGCGCGCGCCGATGCGAAGGGCTGAAAGTACCATCTGAGGAAGGTAAAGCAGATCACGTCTTCCAAAGCCTGCACTTCGGCGTCGCGCTTGATGCCTTCCTTGCGCAGCATCTTGCCCACCTGTTCTATCTCGGCGGCGCCGTAGCCCTGATCTGCCATGATCTGGCCTACACGGGTCGCATGAAAGGCCGCCAGATCACGGCGCCAGGCAAGATAGCCTTCCTTGCCTTCTGGGTAAGAGGCGCGCGGCGAGGTCCAGCGTTCGATATGCTGACCGCGGGCCGCAATGCGCAGGCAGTCTGAGGCATTGGGGAACAGCCGCGCCAACTCTGCACTCATCCTTTCGCCGTAAAGCAAGGCTGCAGGCCGCCCTTCGGAGATGTCTGGATCGGCAAAATTGGCCGCATCAATGGCAGCGAGGGTATCGGTTAGGCGGGTCATTTCGGCCTCATCTGTGGTGGGGCTGCAAGGTCGCACCCCGCAAGCAAGGGGTCAAGCCATCTGCCCGGAATTCCGGGGTTATTGACCGCCCCGCAGCCTTTCGCGGTAAAGCACATATAACCCCGAGCCTACGATCATGAAAATCCCAAACCAGCCCACCGCATCTGGCCAGTCGCGCCAAAAGATCCAGCCGTAAATCACGCTCCAGATCAAAGCGGAATATTCGAAGGGGGCCACGACGTTGGCCTCGGTTATCCGGTAGGCTTGGGTCAGAAGGGTAAGGCCCAAGGCCGCTATGATACCGCATGTCATCATCAGCATAAGGTCGACCTGGCTTGGTGCCACCCAGCCGCGCATGAAAAATTCGAGGCTTTTATGCGGGGCATGGCCGAAACTGCCGGACCCAAAGACAAGCGCCAACAAGAGGGCCACCCCCAAGAATACGGCGTTGCCGTAAAAGGCCAGTGCGGCGGCGGAATGCACGGTGCCAAGGCTGCGGGCGCTGATCATCGAAAGGCCATAGCAGAGCCCCGAAAACACCGCCAAAAGCCGCGCCCAATCAAAAAGCTCCGTCCCGGGGCGCAGCATTATCAGCACCCCGCAAAAACCGAAAATGACCGCGAACCAGCGGTGGGGGCCGACCTGCTCTTTCAAGACCAACACTGAAAGCAGGGTGATAAAAAGCGGTGCGGAAAAGTAAAGGGCGGCGGTCGTGGCCATCGGCAGGGCAGCGAGGGCCAGATAATAGCAGGTATAGGCGCCAAACATGATGAAGCCGCGCAAGATCATCTGCCGCCAGCCCGGGGTGATCAGTGTGCCCAGACCGCCGTTGAAATGCACCAGAGCCAACAAGAAGGGAATGGCCGTGAGGCTGCGGATGATCATCGCTTCATAAAGCGGGTAGCTGCCGCTAAGCTGCTTGATGATCAGGTCTTGGACCGAGAAAATCGCAATGCCCGCGACAAGGCAACCGATACCCCTGGCGCTGTCGCGGCGCAGCGGTGGGAGGGGGAGTTGGGTCATCGGTCACCTTCATCGGTTTCGAATGAGGCTAGGCCGACGCCCAA
>JBAUHP010000251.1:0-7639 GCA_049680345.1 Albidovulum sp.
GGGTCGCACTACGACACCGCAGGCCGGATCCGCAAAGGCCCCGCACCGCGCAACCTGCCGGTGCCGGTCGCGGCCTTCATCGATGAAACCACAATCAAACTCGGCTAAGGGGGAAGATACAGATGGCTGGTATTCCGCACGACCATTACGAACCCAAGTCGAATTTTGAGATTTGGCTGCACAAGCGCCTGCCGATCGTGGGCCTCGCCTATGATGCGCTGATGATTCCAACCCCGAAAAACCTGAACTGGTGGTGGATATGGGGCATTGTTCTGGCATTTTGTCTGGTGCTGCAGATCATCACCGGCATCGTTCTTGCAATGCACTACACCCCGCATGTCGATCTGGCATTTAAATCCGTTGAACATATCATGCGCGATGTGAACGGCGGCTATATGCTGCGCTATCTGCATGCCAATGGCGCGTCTTTGTTCTTCTTGGCGGTCTATATCCATATCTTCCGCGGTCTGTTCTACGGCAGCTACAAAGCACCGCGAGAGGTGACCTGGATTGTGGGCATGTTGATTTACCTCGCGATGATGGCCACCGGCTTTATGGGCTACGTGTTGCCTTGGGGGCAGATGTCGTTTTGGGGTGCCACGGTGATTACCGGCCTATTCGGCGCTATTCCTGGCATTGGTGAGCCGATCCAGACCTGGCTTCTGGGCGGGCCTGCGGTTGATAACCCGACGCTGAACCGCTTCTTCTCGCTGCACTATCTTTTGCCCTTCGTGATTGCGGCGCTGGTCGTCGTGCATATCTGGGCCTTCCACACCACCGGCAACAACAACCCTACCGGTGTTGAAGTGCGACGTACGTCAAAGGCCGATGCCGAAAAAGATACGCTGCCATTTTGGCCCTATTTCGTGATCAAAGACCTGTTCGCGCTGGTCTTGGTGTTGGTTGCCTTCTTCGCAGTGGTCGGCTTCATGCCCAACTATCTGGGCCACCCCGATAACTATATCGAAGCAAACGCGCTGGCGACGCCTGCGCATATCGTACCTGAATGGTATTTCTTGCCCTTCTACGCAATCTTGCGCGCTTTTGACGGCGATGTCTGGGTTGTGCAGCTTGTGCAGTTCTTGTCCTTCGGGATCGTTGACGCCAAGTTCTTCGGCGTGGTCGCAATGTTCGGCGCGATTGCGGTGATGGCACTGGTGCCTTGGCTGGATACATCCTCGGTGCGTTCGGGCAAGTACCGCCCGATGTTTCGCTGGTGGTTCTATCTTTTGGTCTTCGACTTCGTACTGTTGATGTGGGTGGGCGCACGCCCGACGACGGGTATCTATAGCTGGATCTCGCTGATCGCCTCGGCCTACTGGTTTGCCTATTTCCTCGTGATCTTGCCGGTTTTGGGTGTGATTGAAAAACCGCTGCCGCAACCGGCAACGATTGAGGATGATTTCAACGCGCATTACGGCCCCAAAGCCGATGCTGCTGAGTAAGCGGAAAGGACCGATTGAGATGCTGAGAAAAATCGCAATCACCGCCGTTTCCGTGCTTGCCCTGTCGGGTGCAGCGCTGGCCGCGGGCGAAGGTGAACAACATATCGAGGACGTGGATTTTTCGTTCGAGGGGCCGTTTGGCACCTTCGACGAACATCAGCTTCAGCGTGGCTTGCAGATTTATACCGAGGTCTGCTCGGCCTGCCACGGTTTGAAGTTTGTGCCGATCCGCTCACTCGCGGATGAGGGCGGCCCGCATCTGCCCGAAGATCAGGTGCGCGCTTATGCCAAGCAATTCACTGTCGTTGACAAGGAAACCGGCGAGGACCGCGAAGGCAAGGAGACCGATTTCTTCCCGGTATCCGGATTGCCGAACGCGCCGGACCTAAGCTTGATGGCCAAAGCCCGTGCGGGCTTTCATGGGCCGAACGGCACCGGGATCAATCAGCTTGTCAAAGGTATCGGCGGGCCGGAATATATCGTGTCGCTTCTGACCGGGTATAGCGGCCATGAAGTCGAACAGGCCGGAACGACCTTCTATGAAAACGCGGCATTCCCCGGCGGCCTGATCGCGATGAGCCCGCCCTTGGCAGACGGCGCGGTTGAATTTGCCGACGGTCATGCCAATGACGTGCATCACATGGCCGAAGACGTTGCAGCATTCTTGATGTGGACGGCAGAGCCGAAAATGATGGCGCGCAAGCAGGTGGGCTTCCTCGGCGTGCTGTTCCTTGGCCTGTTCGCGGTTCTGCTTTACCTGACCAACAAGCGGATTTGGGCTGCAGTCAAAGGCAAGAAAAACGCCTGATCGGAACGATGTTTGTGATTTAAAAGGCGCCCCCTGATCCGGGGCGCCTTTTTATTGGCCAAGGTAGGCTGCAAGTGCGGGCGGCGGGTTATCCAAAAGCACGGCGGTTGGTTGCGGCGCATGGGCAAGCCCCTCGGCCACGAGCACGGTTTGTGCGGCGATGCGGCGGGCGTCGGACGGGTCATGGGTGACCATCAAAACCGTCGTGCCGTTTTCGCCCGCAATCTCGGCCACCAGATCCAGCATTTCCGCCTTAAGCGCGGGGCCGAGGGCGGCGAAGGGTTCATCCAGCAGCAAAACCGGGCGGGCACGCAACAATGCTCGCGCAAGTGCGACCCGGCTTTGCTGACCACCTGAAAGTGAGCCGGGGGCTCGCGCCGCCATATCGGCAAGACCCACCCGCGCCAGCGCTGCTGCCACCTGGGCTTGCTCATCGGGGCCAAGACGCAGGTCGGGGCGCAGGCCAAGGCCAAGGTTTTGTGCAACGCTCAGATGCGGAAAAAGGTTTTGGTCCTGAAACAGCATCGACAAGGGCCGTCTGCCCGGCGCCAGCGGTCCAAGATCACTGTCTTGCCACAAAACACGCCCTGCCGTTGGCTGAATGAACCCGGCAATTACGGCCAGAAGCGTTGATTTTCCGGCCCCCGATGGCCCGATAATCCCAACCGTTCCCCCTGTTGGAATCGCCAGATCGGCGGTCAGAGAAAAATCCCCTTGGATTATCTGCAAAGCGTCAAGTCGCAGCATCGCGGCGCCCCCACCTGTCAAATGTCCAAAACAGCCCGAAACTGACCACCATCAGCAAAACCGCAGCCCCCGCCGCTTGATCAATCCGGTAGGCCGAACTTAGCGCGTAAACCTTCATCGGCAATGTGGCGCGCGCAGGGTCGGCGAAAAGCGTCACCACCCCCAAATCGCCCATCGACAGCGCTGCCGCCAACCCCCCGGCAAAACCCAAGGGGCGACGCAGACGCGGCAAGATCACCCAGCGCAATCGTGCAAACCCGTTCATATCAAGGCTTTCGGCCAGCCGGTCATAATCGGTACGAATGTCGCGCAAGGCGGGCAATATCGCCCGCAAGCAAAACGGTAACGCCATTGCGGCATTCACCAGCCCCGTCACCCAAAGTGCCCAAGCGACCGGATTAGTGATGGGCCGCAAGATCAAGAACAACCCCGTCCCCAGCACCAAAGGCGACACCGTAAGCATCAGCATCACCGCCGCATCCACCATCCGCGCCGGATGTGGCCTCAGGCCTGAGATCATCAAACCAAGCGCCAGTGCAAGCCCCAGCGCCAGAACCGTCCCACCCAAAGCAATCACCAGCGACCGCCCCAAAGCAGGCCAGACCGAGGCCGGAAGCCCGGCAATCTGCGGCAAGCCACTGGCCAGCACCAAAGACAGCGGCACCAGCAAGAACGAACATGTCAGCACCAGCCACAGCCCGTCGGTGCCGCGCAAGAACCAATGACCGGCGTCCCAACGTTCCACCGGCCGGTCAAGCCCCGCGCCGAAACCAGCGGCACTGATTGCCCCAAGGCAAACCAATGCCGTCACCAGCGACAATGCCATTTGCGCACCTGCAAGGCTTGCCGCATGGGCAAGGTCAAAATCAAGCCTGAACGCTTGATAAATCGCCAGTTCCAGCGTCGTGGCCCGTGGTCCTCCGCCCATGGTCAGCGCCACGGCAAGACTGGTCAGGCAGATCAGAAAGATCGCCAACGCAGCCCCGGGAAGGGTCTGGCGCAACATCGGCCTCTCAATCAGCCGCGCGATATCGCGGGTGCAAAGATCAAGCGAGGCTGCAAGGCGGAAACGCTCTGCCGGAACCCCGGCCCAACCGTTCAGCAACAACCGCACCGCCAGAGGCAGGTTCAAAAACACATGCGCGGTGATCACACCTTGCGGCCCATAGATAGCGATCTTGGGCAAGCCCAGCCCCTCAAGCCCGCTGTTGATCAGGCCCGAACGCCCGAACACCGCCAATAGCCCGATGATGGCCACGATCGTCGGCAGCAAGAACGGCGCACCCAGTGCGGTGATCATCAGATTACGCCCATAAAACCGCCGCCGCGCCAATGCCCGTGCGACCGGAATCGCCAATAGACAGCTTAGGCCCGCCGAAACCGCCGCTTGCCAAAGCGTAAAGCGCAGCGCCGCCCAATCGGCGGGCCCAAGCCCCGCAAAACCCTCGGCCCGCGCCACAACCACGCCAAAACTGCCAAGCGAGAGCGACAGCACCAAGATCAGTGCAGCCGCCCCCGCCCAAAGCGACGGTTTCATGGGTTTAGCTTGGCGCGCCATGTCTTATTCGCTCATCACCGCGACCCATTCGTCCACCGCCGGTTTGCGCAAAGCCTCGGCGTCGGCTTCCGAAAAGAACAACGTCTTCTCGGGGCGGGGCAGGGCGGCAAAATCGGCCGGAAGATCGCTGGCCGCAAGCTTGGCCGGGTAGGACCAATTGGCAGAGGCAATCATCCCCTGGAAGTCTTTCGACAAGATATAGGCCATGAACGCATCGGCCAGTTCGGGCTGATCGGTACCGGCCAGTTTCGCGGCAAGCTCCGCCATGAAGTAGTTGCCCTCGGCAAAGATCGCCGCCGATTTGCTGTGATCACCCTCGGCGATGATATGATAGGCGGGCGAGGTGGTATAGGACATCACCATATCGGCCTCACCTGCGGTGAACATACCGTATGATTCTGACCAGCCTTTGGTCACGGTCAGGATTTTGGGTCGCAACTGACGCCAGACATCGGCAGAACCCTCGCCGTAAACCGCCTTGACCCACAAGATCAGCGCCAATCCCGAGACAGAGCTGCGCGGGTCTTGAATAATCAGCTTCAGATCATCGGGTGCGGCCAGCAGGGCTGCGAAACTGTCGGGCGGGGAGGCCAGCTTGGTGTTGTCATAGACAAATGCCGTCTCGCCCCAGTTAAACGGCAAATAGGTCGCGTCTTCCCAGGTGATTGGCATGGTCAGCCCGCCCAGATCCTGACCATGCGCCGCAAAAAGACCGGTCGCACGCGCTGCGGCTATCTGATCGGTGGCAAGGCCAATGACCGCATCCGCCTCGGTCGCGTCCCCTTCCAGCATCAGTCGCGGCAAGATATCCCCGATCACGAATTGCAGATCGCAGTCGCAGGCTTTTTCAAAGCCAGCCTCAATCTGCGGTCCCGGGCCCCATTCAGATCCGAAGTAGTCGGGTGCATAGACCGTGAACACGGGTTTTTCTTCGGCAACCACCGCATTGGCTGCCAGAAAACCCGCGATCATCGGGGCGAAGAATTTTGGTCGTAACTTCATCTCTCGTCCTCCAATGGTCAGGCGGGCGGAGATTGGGGGTGGGTATAGCAAACCGACCTTCCCTCCGCCGGTCTTAACCGGTTCAGGTTCAACGGGTCCGCTTGCGCATCTCAGCTTTGTTACCAAAGCACCCCGAGGTGGCGCCAACATAGCCGCGTCGCGCCGGGCTGCAAGGGCGAAAATAAACGAAACCTTGAGCCGTCGCACCGGCTTCGCTATGTGCATAATCAAGACAGGAGCACCCGGCATGAGCTTTAACACCTTTGGTCATCTATTCCGCGTCACCACATGGGGCGAAAGCCATGGCCCGGCCTTGGGTGCCACCGTTGATGGCTGCCCGCCCGGTGTGGCGCTTGAAGCCGCGATGATCCAGCACTGGCTGGACCGCCGCAAACCGGGGCAAAATAAGTATACGACGCAGCGGCGCGAAGCTGATGAGGTCAAGATCCTGTCGGGTGTTTATGAGGGTCGCACGACCGGGACGCCTATTCAGTTGATGATTGAAAACACCGATCAGCGTTCCAAGGATTACGGTGATATCGCCCAAAGCTTTCGCCCCGGTCACGCCGATCTGACCTATCACCAGAAATACGGGCTGCGCGATCCGCGTGGCGGTGGGCGGTCGTCGGCGCGCGAAACAGCAGCACGGGTGGCGGCAGGCGGCGTGGCGCGTGAAGTGCTTAGATCACTGGTGCCAGGCATCGAAATTCGCGGCTACATGGTGCAAATGGGCCGGTTGCGCGTCGACCGCGACCGCTTTGATCTGGCTGAGATTGAACGGAACCCCTTTTGGTGCCCCGATGCCGCCGCCGCCGCAATCTGGGCTGAACATCTTGATAGCCTGCGCAAGGATGGCAATTCGGTTGGTGCCGTGATTGAGGTGATTGCGCGCGGCGTTCCGGCCGGGATCGGCGCGCCAATCTATGCCAAGCTGGATACTGACCTCGCCGCCGCGATGATGTCCATCAACGCGGTCAAAGGCGTTGAGATTGGCGCAGGCATGGCCGCGGCTGAACTGACCGGCGTTGAAAACGCGGATGAGATCCGCATGGGTGCCGATGGCCACGAATACCAATCCAACCATGCGGGCGGCATTTTGGGCGGCATTTCATCGGGGCAAGATGTGGTCTGTCGCTTCGCGGTCAAGCCAACCTCATCCATCCTAACCTCGCGCCGTTCGGTAACCATGGCGGGCCAAGAGACCGGCCTTGTTACCAAGGGCCGCCACGACCCTTGCGTGGGTATTCGCGCCGTGCCGGTGGGCGAGGCGATGATGGCATGCACGATCCTTGACCATATCTTGCTTGATCGCGGTCAGACCGGCGGGCAGCGCGGCACCATCGGCGCGCCATGATGTCGGGGGTAAGCTCTGGCCAGCTCCGGCAGGCATTGCGCGCCGCTCTGGCCGAGGTATTGGCCGATGGCGGCACAGACGCCGCCCATGATCTGGCCCATACCGACCGGGTCTGGGCCAATGCCCGCACCATCGCCATGGGCGAAGGCATTCAGCCCACGGCAGTTTTGATGGCCGCCGCATATCTGCATGATCTTGTCAGCCTGCCCAAAGACCACCCCCAACACGCCCGCGCCGCCACGATGTCAGCCACCACCGCAGGCCCGATCATGGAGGCATTGGGCTTTGCCCCGCGTGAAATCGCCATGGCGCGCCACGCTATCGAGGCGCATAGCTTTTCGGCCGGCATTGAACCGCAAACCGCCGAAGCCGCGATCTTGCGCGATGCGGACCGGATCGAGGCGCTGGGCGCGGTGGGAATTGCGCGCTGCTTTGCGGTCTCCGGCGGGCTTGGCCGGGCGCTGTTTCACCCAGATGATCCCTTCGCGCGTGAACGGACGCCTGATGACAAGACTTTCGCCCTTGATCATTTCGCCGCCAAATTGCTGCAACTGCCCCAAACCATGCTCACAGCAACCGGCCGCGCTTTGGCAGAGGAACGCGCCGATATGATGCGCAAATATCTTCAAGCACTTGCGCGCGAACTGCACGCCCCCGCGCCCGATTGGTGACCCCGACTGGATTCGAACCAGTAACCTGCCCCTTAGGAGGGGGCTGCTCTATCC
>JBAUHP010000252.1:0-5115 GCA_049680345.1 Albidovulum sp.
CAGTTGATCACCCGCAAGATGGAAAAGCTGAAGCGCGACCGGGCGCGGGCCTGACATGGCCCGCCGCGCCTTCATCCCCTACCCCGACAAGCGTTTGCGCAGTGCCGCCGGACCCGTCGCCGCCGTCACCGAAACGATCCAGATGATCTGGGATGATATGGTCGAGACGATGGATGCGATGCCGGGCTACGGCCTTGCCGCACCCCAGATCGGCATCATGCTGCGGCTGGCGGTGGTGGATTGTTCCGACAAGCGCGGACAAGCCGTGCGCATGGCAAACCCCGAGGTTCTGCATGCCTCGATCCAGCGCCGCAAACATGAAGAGGCCAGCCCAAATCTGCCCGGTGTGTCAGCGCTGATTGAGCGGCCGCGCGCGGTGACGGTGCGGTTCTTGAATGAAGTGGGCGAGGTTGAGGAACGCGATTTTGTCAGCCTCTGGGCCACCAGCGTGCAGCACCAGATAGACCATCTGAACGGCAAGATGTTCATTGATCACCTCTCGCCTTTGCGAAGGAAAATGCTGGTGGCGAAGGCCGACAAGGCCAGGCGGGCGTCATGAAGGTGATTTTCATGGGCACCCCGGATTTCGCGGTTCCGGCCCTGAAGGCACTGGCCGCGCGGCACGAGGTGGTTGCGGTTTACTGCCAGCCGCCGCGCCCGGCCGGACGTGGCAAGAAAGAGCGGCCAAGCCCGGTGCAGGTTGCAGCAGAGGCCCTGGGCCTTGATGTGCGCTATCCGACCGGGCTGAAAGACGCCGACGCATTGGCCGATTTTCGTACTTTGGACGCCGATGTGGCGGTGGTGGTGGCCTATGGGCTGATCTTGCCCCAAGCGATTTTGGATGCACCTTTGCATGGATGCCTCAACATCCACGCATCGCTTTTGCCGCGCTGGCGGGGGGCGGCACCGATCCACCGGGCGGTAATGGCAGGCGACGCCGAGACCGGCATATCCATCATGCAGATGGATGCGGGGTTGGACACCGGGGCGGTGCTTTTGCATGAAGCCCTGCCGATTGGCCCGGGCGATACCACGGCGGATCTGCATGACCGTCTGGCAGATTTGGGCGCGCGAATGATTGTCACAGCGCTTGACGGGCTGGACTGGATCCCGCGCAATCCGCAGCCCGACAAGGGCGTCACCTATGCCGCCAAAATCGACAAGGCCGAGGCGCGGATTGATTGGAACCGCCCGGCTTGCGAAATCGACCGGCTTATTCGCGGGCTTTCCCCCTTTCCCGGCGCATGGTGCGAGGTGGCGGGGGAACGGGTGAAGCTCTTGCGGGCGCGCCAAGCGGAGGGTCATGGTGCCGCCGGGACGGTGCTTGGCGGATTCACAATCGCTTGCGGCGATGGGGCGGTGGAGGTGCTGCAAGCCCAGCGCGAAGGCAAGCGCCCGATGGAGGCCGAAGAATTGCTGCGCGGCCTGACATTACCGGCCCGGCTGGCATAGGTCATTCACAAAGCGCACCCCTGCCCCCATATTGAAGGGGATAGAGGAGATGAAATGCCCATTCTAGCCCTGATCATCATCGGTGCCGCCGCCGGATTCATCGCCACCCGCGCGATGCGGATCGAAGCGGATATCATCACCACACTTGCCATCGGCATTTTCGGCGCGCTGATAGGCGGGCTGGTCTTGCGCGTGTTGCTGACGATCACCGGGTTTGCCGCTGGGTTTCTTGGCGCGGTTCTGGGGGCAATGGTGCTGATCTGGTTGTGGCAAAAATACGGGCCGAACCGGCGTTAAAGCGTTTCGGCTTTACCTAGACGCATCATGTATCACCTTACGCGTTGAAATCCTTTTTTTCAGGCAGCGTTGGGTGATGCAGGTTAAAGTCGAGACGCCCTAGGCGCGCGGTGGGCGGGATTTATAGACCGGCAGCGTCCAACCAAAAATCAGACTTCCCGCGCGCAGCGCAAAAGTCACGGCAGCGCAAATCAACAGCGACAGCCCCACCGGCAGCAGTTTCGCGGCCAACACCGCGGCCGCCGCCCCGATAAAGGCGGCCGTTACGTATAATTCGCCTTGCTTCAAAACCAGCGGCACTTCATTGCACACCACATCGCGCATCAAGCCGCCAAGACAGCCCGTCGCAACCCCCATCAACAAGACAACCGCCCAGTGCTGGCCCAGCGCCAGTGCCACACCCGTACCCGCCGGAACCGCAACCGCGAGCGCCAACGCGTCCAGCCAGGTCAGCACCTTAAGACGGCTTTCCAAAAAATGCGCCGTGAAGAACACCAGAACTGCCGCCAGAACCGCCACCGCAATAAAGCTTGGCTCTGCGATCCAAAAGATCGGATCGCGGCTGAGCAAGACATCGCGCAAGGTTCCGCCGCCGACCGCCGTGATACTGGCGACAAAGGCGAAGCCGACGATATCAAGCTGTGCACGGCTGGCCACCAAAGCCCCCGAAAGCGCAAAGATGAATACCGAGGCATAGTCCAAAAAGGCAAGAAGGGTCATCGGGCTGGTGCGGCTTTGGGCTTGAAGGGGGCCATTCCGGCGCGGGCAAGCTCATCCGCACGTTCATTCTCGGCATGGCCCGCATGGCCCTTGATCCATTCCCATTTGACGGTGTGGCGGGCCTGCGCCGCATCCAGCCTTTGCCACAGATCGACATTCTTGACCGGCTTTTTATCGGCCGTCCGCCAGCCGTTTTTCTTCCAGCCATGGATCCACTGGCTGACGCCATTCTTGACATAGGCGCTATCGGTCACGACCGTCAGGACCGAGGGCCGCGCCAAGGCTTCCAACGCCGAAATCGCTGCCAAAAGCTCCATCCGGTTGTTGGTTGTATCTGCTTCGCCGCCTTTCAATGTGCGCTCTTTCACGACCGCATCACCATCGCGCGCAATCAATAAGGCGCCCCAGCCGCCGGGGCCGGGATTGCCCGAACAAGCGCCATCCGTATAGGCAAAAAGATCAGCCATTTGCACTCATTATGACATAGGGATCGGCGGTGCCGGCAAGGCCGACCTCAACCCCTTCATGGGTTTCGGTGACGCTGAACCCGGCCGCCGACAGCAGCCCGTATAGCTCGGCAAAGGTGACATAGGTGTAAAGCCGGTCGACCCCATCGCGCGCTGCACCCGTGCCGGTTTTCATGCCGATGTGGAAGAAGCCGCCGGGTTTCAGCGCCCGGCGTAGGGCCGACAGATAGCGCGGCAGATCCGCGCGGTCTGCGTGCAGCAGCGAAAAATTGGCCCAGATCGCATCATATTCATCGACCGCGTCGATATCATCAAATGTTGCAAGCCGCGCGCCGATATCATGGCGATCATTGGCAATCGCGATCATGGCGGGCGAGGCATCGACGGGGTCAGGGTCAAGCCCGGCCGCGCGCATGAATGCCGAGGCCTGCGCAGGCCCGCAGCCCAGATCAAGCACCCGCGCGCCCTTGGGCAGCGTCGCGATCAGCTTTTGCAAATGGCGGTCGGGCGCGTCGCTGCCGAAGCGGTCGGCATAATCGGCGGCCTTGGCGTCATAGACGGCGATGGTGCGGGGATCCACGCTCATACCAGCCCCTTTGCTTTGGGCCCGAAGGCCGCTTTTTGTGACGGCATGAAGATCTCCTCAGGCAGGTTCGCGCAAAATGCGGGGGACTTTGAATTCAACGTTTTCTTGTGCGGTTTCCACCAGTTCCACCGTCACATCATATCGGGCGCGAAAGGCGTCGATCACCTCGTTGACCAGTGTTTCGGGGGCCGACGCACCGGCGGTCACACCTATGGCAGACGCCTCGCCAAGGGCGCGCCAGTCGATATCGGTGGCGCGCTGCACCAGTTGCGCATAGGCGCAACCTGCGGCACGCCCGACTTCCACCAAGCGCTTGGAGTTTGACGAATTCGGCGCGCCAATAACCAACAAGGCTGTGATCTTCGGGGCAATTGCCTTGACCGCCGCCTGACGATTGGTCGTGGCGTAGCAAATATCTTCCTTATGCGGCCCGATGATGGAAGGGAACCGCGCCTTCAGTGCGGAGATCACCGCGCTGGTGTCATCGACCGAAAGGGTTGTCTGGGTGATGAAGGCCAGTTTTTCGGGGTCGCGTGGCGCAAGGTGCGCCACATCATCTGGCGTTTCGACCAACAGCACTTCGCCGTCCGGCAGTTGACCCATTGTGCCTAAGGTTTCGGGGTGGCCCGCATGGCCGATCATCACCATCTGCAAACCGTTCTGGTGGTGACGTTCAGCCTCTATATGAACCTTGGAAACCAAGGGGCAGGTCGCATCGACGAAAACCATTTCCCGCCGGGCGGCCTCGGCAGGGATCGCCTTGGGAACACCGTGGGCCGAAAAGATCACCGGGCGGTCATCGGGCACATCGTCAAGCTCTTCCACAAAAACCGCCCCCAAGGCACGCAGGCCATCGACGACATAGCGATTATGCACGATTTCGTGGCTCACAAAGACCGGCGCGCCCCATTTTACAATCGCCAGTTCAACGATTTTTATCGCGCGGTCGACGCCGGCGCAAAAGCCGCGCGGGGCGGCCAGATAGAGGGTGAGGGATGGTTTTGTCATCTGCAATCTCCGGTCGGGGACCAGAGGTAAGGTCAACGACCGCCAAGGTCCAGCCCCTAAGCAGGGCGGCGGCCTGGCTACGGATTTTTCGGGTGCCTCACCACCTGGGCGCGACACGGAAAATCACGCTCGCCCCAGCGCAAAAAAACCGTCATCATCTGAGAAAACCTGCCGTCTGAACAAATCAGACCGCATTACCAGGTCGCGATCGGGCCGTCTTAAATCACGCCCGGCGGTCGCATGAACGCCCGTCTCAGTCTTCGGCAGCGTCCGCTTCTTGCTCTTCCATCCTTGGTTCGCGCGGCGGTCTGCCGATCACGTCACGCAAGGCATCAAGTTCGATAAAGTTATCGGCCTGACGGCGCAGTTCATCCGCAATCATCGGCGGCTGCGAGCGTATGGTGGACACAACCGAAACCCGCACGCCTTGACGTTGAAGGCTTTCGACCAGCGCGCGGAAATCACCATCACCCGAGAAAAGAACGATGTGGTCGATCCGCGATGCAAGCTCCATGGCGTCGACCGTCATTTCGACTTCCATATTGCCTTTCACCTTACGGCGACCCTGGCTGTCGGTATATTCGC
>JBAUHP010000253.1:0-2949 GCA_049680345.1 Albidovulum sp.
GCGGAATGTTGAAAATATACGCCAACACCACCCCGGGCAACACTGCATGGCTGATGGCATCCCCCATCAACGACCAACTCTTTAGCACCAGATAACAAGACAGCAGTGCCATCGGCACCGATATGATTGCCATGATAAAGAACGCGTTGTTCATAAACGCAAATTGGAACGGCTGGAGCAAAACCTCGATCATACATGGCCCTCCTGCACTTCGGATGCGCGGCGGCGGGCCTGAAGGTAGCCATGCTTGGGCGCGAAAACGAATGCCGTCAGGAACACCAGCGTTTGCAGCGTCACTATCAGCCCGCCCGTCGCCCCATCCAGAAAGAAGCTCAGATAGGCCCCGACAAAGCTTGTGGTAGCCCCGATGGACACGCTTAAAGTCAACAGGCGGGAAAACCGGTCGGTCAGAAGATAGGCCGTGGCCCCCGGCGTGACCACCATCGCAATCACCAAAAACGCGCCCACGGTCTGCATGGCCGCCACACAGCTGGCCGACAACAAGGAAAAGAATACGACCTTCAGTAACCCGGTATTGATCCCCACAGACCGCGCATGATTTTCATCAAAGAACGTCACCATCAGGTCTTTCCACTTTGCCAACAGCACCGCCAGCGAGACAAACCCAATGATCGCCAGTTGCAGCGTGTCTTCGGGCGTAATCGCCAAAATATTACCCATGGTGATGGTCTGCACCGATACCGACATCGGCGACAGCGACACCATGAACAGCCCCAAGCCAAAGAACGAGGTAAAGATCAGCCCGATGATCGCGTCTTCCTTCAGCCCGGATCGCTGGTTCAAGAAAAGCATCGCCCCCGCCGCAAGGCCGCCCGCCACAAAGGCCCCCAGCGCGAAAGGCAAGCCCAGCATATAGGCCCCCGCCACCCCCGGCACGACAGAATGGCTTAGCGCATCGCCGATCAGCGACCAGCCTTTGAGCATCAGATAGACCGAAAGAAAGGCGCAGACCCCGCCGACAAGGGCGGAAACCCACATGGCATTGGTCATATATCCATATTGGAACGGCAAAAGCAGGGTCTCGATCATTTCGCCTCCGATTTGGCAGGCTTGTCATAAATCACAAACGGCCGCTCATCATCCGTGATCACGCTGACGGTGCGCGCATCGTCATCGTCATGCAGATCCGCCCCGCCCAGCACGAAATGCCGAAGCACCCCGCCAAAGGCCATTTCCAGATTTTCGCGGGTAAAGGTGGTCTCCGTCGGCCCGTAGGCCAAGACGGTGCCCTTCACCAACACGGTGCGGTCGCAAAACTCGGGCACCGAGCCAAGATTATGGGTCGAGACCAGCATCACCCGCCCCTCATCGCGCATCTCGCGCAGCAAGGTAATGATCGCCTCTTCGGTCTGAACATCGACGCCGGTGAAGGGCTCATCCAGCAAAACCACTTTGCCATCTTGCGCCAGAGCGCGGGCCAAAAACACCCGTTTGCGCTGCCCGCCGGACAATTCGCCAATCTGGCGTTTGCGAAAATCGCTCATATTGACCCGCGACAGCGCATTGGTGACCGCAGCATGGTCAGCGGGTCCGGGGCTGCGGAAAAACCCCATATGGCCATAGCGGCCCATCATCACCACATCCTCGACCAGCACCGGAAAGCTCCAATCCACCTCTTCGGATTGCGGAACATAGGCCACAAGGTTTTGCTTCAGCGCCGCCTTCGCCGACTGACCCAGAACCGTGATTTCGCCCCCCGATAGCGGCACGAACCCCATGATTGCCTTGAAGATCGTCGATTTGCCTGCGCCATTCACCCCCACAAGGCCGGTGATGGTGCCGGTCGGCACCTCAAAACTGGCATCGCGCAGGGCGGTTTGGCCGTTGCGGTAGGTCACATAGACACCCTTCGCGGTGATGCCAACGACGGGGCGCGCGGTGTCAGACATGGCTTATTCTCCTGTGCCGCAATCTTGGGTCGGGGCCCCTTGCGGCCAAAGCCCCGGTTGTCAAAGCCGCGCGCGCATCCCGCCCTACTCGCTTAACCCATCAACGATGGTCTGCGAGGTGACGCGCAACAAATCGATATAGCTCGGCACCGGGCCATCCGCCTCGGTCAGACTGTCAACGTAAAGAACCCCGCCATAGCGCGCGCCGGTTTCGCGGGCGACCTGCTTTGCAGGGGCCTGCGACACCGTGCTTTCGCAAAACACGGCCGGAATGCTGTTTTCGCGGATAGCGTCGATCACCTTGCGTACCTGTTGCGGGGTCCCTTGTGCATCGGCGTTGATCGGCCACAGATAAAGTTCTTTCATCTGAAAATCGTGGATCAGATAGCTGAACGCCCCTTCGCAAGTGGCAAGCCAGCGTTTTTGCTCTGGCACAGCCAGAACAGCGGCGCGCAGGGGCGCGATGGCCGACGCGATCTCTTGCTTGTAGGTTTCGGCATTGGCCGTATAGATCGCGGCGTTTTGCGGATCATGTTTTAAGAGGGCATCGCGAATGTTATCGACATAGATGGTCGCATTATCCAAGCTCATCCACGCATGCGGGTTTGGCCTGCCGGTATATTCGCCTTCAGTGATACCCATGGGCACGATCCCGTCGGTCAAGGTCGCACTTGGCACATCGCGAAGATTGCCGAAGAACTGTTCAAACCACAGCTCCAGATTAAGACCGTTCCACAAGATCAGATCGGCGTCTTGCGCCCGGATAATGTCGCGCGGGGTCGGTTGATAGCCATGCACCTCTGCCCCAGCTTTGGTGATCGATTCCACCAGCGCCGCGTCACCGGCGACGTTACGGGCCATGTCGGCGATAATGGTAAAGGTCGTAACCACCTTGAATTTATCATCCTGGCCAAGTGCGCCCTGCCCCATCACGACAAGGCCCGCCACAGCAACCATCCAGTATCGAAGACTTCGCCCAAGCATTTCACACATCCTATCGGCACATCCGCCCTCCCTCTGCTTATGAGAATTATTCGCA
>JBAUHP010000254.1:0-1961 GCA_049680345.1 Albidovulum sp.
GTGCAACTGGATGAGTTTGACGAGAAACTGAGCTAACCTCCGGTCGCCACGTTGCAGCCTCTGTATTGCTGCGATGCGGACTTTTCTGCCGTTCACCTAAACTGCTAGGACCTGCGCGAACGGCCCAAAGGAGACATCCAGAGACCGATCCGGATGCTGCGTGCGGCCCGTCGAAGGAGACATTCGCTGCGCGTGCTAAGCGAGGAGAACAGTGGATGACTACAGTGCGGGACAAAGTTGCCGCTCGCCTTCTTTGGTCCAATGGCCGCTATCGAATACATGAGGCTAAAACTTGCGAAGCGGTAGCTACAGATATTGGAATTTAGCTTATCACATTCCGCAGCCCCAATTGTTTTCCAAACCTGTCCAACCCCTAAGACCGCTCCATCAGGTTTCGCAGCTTTTCACCTTTGGCAGGGTGCACTTGGACGACCCATCCTATCTGTCCCATCAGCCGCGCGTGTATTGATGGATCTTCGCGCCAAGACTTCGCATGAATAACCGCTTTCAACCGATCAAATTCCCGCCGTGTCACATTCAGGCGTTGGTTCACAACAAGGCCCGTAATGATCTGCCTTTCGTGTGATGCCATCACCCGGGTCTTGTTCGGGTTCAATCGAAAGCCTTCGTCCCGAACAATCTCGGGCACCGCATCCAGAACTGCCTTGCGAATGTAATGATCTCCCGAAAATGTCATATCATCCGCATAGCGGGAATAAAATCCGCCAAGGGTTCGGGCCAACCCGGACAGACGCCTATCCAACCGGTGTGTTACCAGATTGGCAAGGGCGGGCGAACTCGGTGCGCCTTGGGGAAGATGCGGAGCGCGCACCATTTGACGCTGATCATAGGACAGTCGATCGCGAACGCGGCTTGGTGTGACCACAGTGCATAATCCGGTCAACGCATGAGCCACAGCCGAGGGATAGCCAAGACAGCGAAACAAGCCAAATATCCGACTGGACCGAATACTGGTAAAATAGTCCTTTAGATCGAAGCATATCACGACTTCTTCACCGGAATGTCTCCGAGCACCGCCCCGGCAATCACGGCCCGCAGTAAACGCAAAACTATCCGGGTGCGTCGGAACCTGCGACAAAATCCCAAGCAATATCAGGCGTTGAAAGGACTTCAGACGCGGCTTGGGAGCTTCAATCAGGCGCAAACCTCCAGAGGATTTCGGGCTGAGATGGGTAAAGTAATGGTTCACATGTGTCTCGCCATGCTCCTCGCGCCAACCGACCCGATCCACGTAGCTGTCAATATGCTCATGTGGCACCAGTAACCAGTCTGCGAGGTCAGCGAGCGTTGGCAAATCGGGAACTTCAAGTTCCAAAAATGGAGCGATCGGATTCATCTTGGGCGGTGACAACAAAGGCGACGGCCAAGTATTGTGCTTGAGACAATAAGCGTGAAGCTGTTGCAGCTCTGGCTGGCGCGCCAACTCTCGAGATAAGCGTTTTGCTTCCGGTGCATAGGGTTGCTGAAAACAAACCAACAGTTCGTTCACCAAAGGTTGTGCGATGCGCCTCAATTGCGATGGCAGGCAATTGCGTAATGTGCGCAGCATCACATTTTGCGTCCACATCCCATTCGCCAATCTCACCGCCAACGCGTACGCTAAATTATTCTGGCTTAAGTTAGGCAACGGACGGTCTCTGCTCTTCTTTGTCTGGGCTGTCCTGTACTGGGAAATGCCCAGTGTCGGACAGCCGCTGTAATGCACAAGTCGTGTCTTCAGGCGGGGATGCCCCGCCCCCGGATTACTCCTTAGAGCGCTCCGATCCAGAGACCGCCGTTATACTTATGATTGCCCGATGAATCGGGCAATTTCAAGGACGAGCGCGTTGCAGCATACACACTACATTGAGCCACCATTCGCCCTAAACGCCCCGATGCCGCGCATTTGCAGTTGTAACAGAGCAGCCATTGGTGCGTTCTGCAGCATCCGTTAAAGAGGG
>JBAUHP010000255.1:0-9805 GCA_049680345.1 Albidovulum sp.
TGAACGGTTGCGCAGCCGCGCCTTGCGGGTCTTGTGGCGGTCAAACCCGGTTTTGGCCAATCTTGATGGGCTGCTTGATCATGATGACGACTTCACCGATGCGGCCACGGTCATGCCGAATATGAAATCCACGTATCAGATCGGCAAAGGCATGCTTCACCACGTTCAGGCTTTGGCGCGCGAGGCAGAGATGCGTGCAAACCCCATAGGTTTGACCGCAGAGCTGACCGACGACGAGGCCTTGCAGGCAAATTCTGACCATCCTGTTCAAGATGCGCCGGTGGCCATGCAGGCCGAGACTGTGGCCGAGCCTGACGAAACCAAGGCACCTGTGGCCGAAGCGGAAGAACAAGACCTGCTTGCAATGCCCCGTCGCCATATGCGCTTTGTGTTCGCCGAGAATACGGGAGGGGAGCTGCGATGACCCAAGCTGCTGCCACAACACCTGTGAAGATCGCGCAAGAAGACCAGCTGCGCGCGGATCTGTACGGCTTCTTGTCGGCGCTGCTTGCAGCACCTGCGGATAAGGATCTGTTGGCGCGCACGGCATCATTGACAGGTGACGACACGCCGCTGGGCCGCTCGGTTGCCGCCCTTGCAAAGCTGGCGAACCGGTCGGGCCCGGACTCGATTGAGCGCGAGTTCAACAATCTTTTCATCGGTCTTGGCCGGGGCGAATTACTGCCCTATGCCAGCTATTACATGACCGGGTTTCTTAACGAAAAGCCGCTGGCGCTTTTGCGTCGCGACATGGCCGGTTTAAGCATCAGCCGCGCCCAAAATGTTTTTGAGCCCGAAGACAATATCGCCAGCCTGCTGGAGATGATGGCAGGTCTGATCGGCGGGCGTTTTGGCGACCCCGCTGCATTGGCCAAACAGCAAGAGTTTTTCAACCGGCACCTTGCGCCCTGGGCTTTGCACTTTTTCACCGATCTTGAGGGGGCGAAGGGCTCGGTGTTTTACGCGCCCGTGGGGGCGGTTGGCCGGCATTTCATGGAGATTGAGCGCGAGGCATTCCGGCTGAGCGGTGCGTGACGATGGATTCAAGACTGCGGCCTTGAATGGCCCCAAGGAAAACCGGCGGGCATGCCCCGCCAAAACGAAACCAAAGAGGAGGTAATCCGATGAGCAAGGCAACCGACAAAGCAACGAACAGTCGCCGTGACTTTCTGAAACTGGCATCCGTATCTGCGCCCGCGGCCGTGGCCGCCGTTGCGCTGACAGGAACCGAGGCAGAGGCCGCCGAAACCACCATCAAGGGATCCGGCCTTCAAGATACCGCCCATACCCGCGCCTATTTCGATAGCGCCCGTTTCTAGAACATTCGCAAATGCTTGACCGCGATAATTCGTAACGGTCCGGCAATGTACAACCCAGCCCACCGGCGGATGAGTCCGGTCCAGCAAGGGAGACGACAATGCTGAGGAAAAAGACCAGCGGTGCGGCACGTAGTTCGCAAGCCTCTACCTTCACTGCCCCAAAGGGTGCCACGTCTGTTGATCGGCGCGCATTCTTGCGCGGGTCAGGCCTAGCGATCGGTGGTTTGGCCGCACTTGGTGTCACGGGCGGCACGGTCACGCGCGCTTCGGCCCAAACGGCGGCAAACAGCGCGGTTGAGACGATTAAATCAATCTGTACCCATTGTTCGGTTGGCTGCACGGTTTTGGCCGAAGTCGATAACGGCGTCTGGGTTGGCCAAGAGCCGGGATATGACAGCCCCTTCAACCTTGGTGCCCATTGCGCCAAAGGTGCGGCGGTGCGCGAACACGCCCATGGCGAGCGCCGGTTGAAATACCCGATGAAGAAAGAGGGCGGCGTCTGGAAGCGGATGAGCTGGGATGACGCCATAAACGAGATTGGCGACAAGATGCTGGCGATCCGCGATGAAAGCGGGCCTGACAGCGTCTATTGGCTCGGCTCTGCCAAGCATTCCAACGAACAGGCCTATCTGTTCCGAAAATTCGCAGCCTATTGGGGGTCGAACAACGTCGACCACCAGGCACGGATCTGCCATTCGACGACAGTGGCAGGTGTGGCGAATACATGGGGCTACGGCGCCATGACCAACAGCTACAATGACATTCACAAATCCAAGGCGATCTTCATCATTGGCGGCAATCCGGCAGAGGCGCATCCCGTTTCGCTTTTGCATCTGCTGAAAGCCAAGGAAGAAAACAACGCGCCGCTGATCGTCTGTGACCCGCGCTTTACCCGTACTGCAGCCCATGCCGACGAATATGTACGGCTGCGGCCCGGCTCTGACGTGGCGTTGGTCTGGGGTCTTTTGTGGCATATCTTTGAAAATGGCTGGGAGGATAAGGAATTCATCCGCACCCGCGTTTGGGGCATGGATCAGATCCGCACCGAAGTGAAGAAGTGGACGCCAGAAGAAACCGAACGGGTCACCGGCGTACCGGGCAGCCAGTTGGAGCGGGTGGCGCGCACCCTTGCCAACAACCGCCCCGGCACCGTGATCTGGTGCATGGGCGGCACCCAACACACCAACGGCAACAACAACACCCGCGCCTATTGCGTGCTGCAACTTGCGCTTGGCAATATGGGTACCGCAGGTGGCGGCACCAACATTTTCCGCGGCCACGATAATGTGCAAGGCGCCACCGATCTGGGCGTGCTGTCACATGACCTGCCCGGTTACTACGGTCTTGCGCCTGGATCCTGGGCGCATTGGAGCCGGGTCTGGGAAGAAGATCTTGACTGGCTCAAGGGTCAGTTCGCGATGCTCAAAGATGCGGACGGCAATGTCGCCAAGGACGCGGACGGCAATGATATCAGCTTGATGAATACCAATGGTATTCCGGTCAGCCGCTGGATTGACGGGGTCTTGGAAGACAAAGCCAACATGGACCAGAACGACAATGTTCGTGCCATGGTGCTTTGGGGCCATGCACCCAATTCGCAGACGCGCGGCGCGGAAATGAAAACCGCGATGGAGAAGTTGGATATGCTGGTCGTGATTGACCCCTATCCAACGGTTTCGGCAGTTATGCATGATCGCACGGACGGCGTTTATCTGTTGCCCGCATCCACGCAGTTCGAAACCTCGGGTTCGGTCACGGCCTCCAACCGCTCGCTTCAATGGCGCGACCGTGTGGTGGCGCCGGTATTCGAAAGTCTGCCGGACCAGACCATCATTGCCAAGCTGGCTGAAAAGTTCGGCTTTGCGGATCGTTTGCTGCGCAATATCGAGGTTGTCGACGGTGAACCGGTGGTCGAGGACATCACGCGTGAGTTTAACCGCGGCATGTGGACGGTCGGCTACACGGGCCAATCGCCAGAGCGGCTTAAGCTGCATATGGCCAACCAACATACATTCGACAAAACCACGCTGCGGGCCAACGGCGGCCCCGCTGACGGTGAATTCTACGGACTGCCATGGCCTTGCTGGGGCACGCCAGAGATGAAGCACCCCGGCACCGCCAACCTTTACGATATGTCGATGCCGGTATCCAAAGGTGGTTTGACCTTCCGCGCCCGCTTTGGTGTGGAACGCGAAGGTGAAAACCTGCTGGCAGAGGGCGTCTATTCTGAGGGTTCCGAAATCAAGGATGGCTATCCGGAATTCACCATGCAGATGCTGATGGATCTGGGTTGGGACGGCGATCTTACTGCCGAAGAGCGTGCGGTGATTGACGGAATCGCCGGGCCTGCGACCAACTGGAAGGTTGACCTTTCAGGCGGCATCCAGCGGGTTGCGATCAAGCATGAATGCGCACCCTTCGGCAATGCCAAGGCCCGCGCTGTTGTGTGGACCTTCCCCGATCCGGTACCGCTGCACCGCGAGCCGCTTTATACCAACCGGCGCGATCTGGTGGCGGATTATCCGACCTATGAAGACCGCAAGCTTTACCGTTTGCCGACCATGTATGCCTCTATTCAGCAAAAGGATTTCTCGAAAGACTATCCGATGATCCTGACTTCAGGCCGTTTGGTTGAATATGAGGGCGGCGGTGACGAAAGCCGGTCGAACCCATGGCTTGCAGAGTTGCAGCAAGACATGTTCGTCGAAATCAATCCGCGTGACGCCAACAACCTTGGCATTCGTGACCGGACTCAGGTTTGGGTTGAAGGTGCGGAAGGATCGGCTGTGAAAGTCATGGCGATGATCACCGAACGGGTTGGGGCCGGCGTGGCCTTCATGCCCTTCCACTTTGGCGGGCATTTCCAAGGCAAGGATCTGCGGGAAAATTACCCCGAAGGTGCCGATCCCTATGTCTTGGGTGAAGCGTCAAACACCGCGCAGACCTATGGCTACGACAGCGTCACTTTGATGCAAGAAACCAAAGCCACACTTTGCAAAATCAGCGCAGCATAAGGAGACCGAGATATGGCACGAGTAAAATTCCTCTGCGACGCTGAACGCTGCATCGAATGCAACGCCTGCGTCACCGCTTGTAAGAATGAACATGAGGTCCCTTGGGGCATCAACCGTCGGCGGGTTGTTACGATCAATGACGGCAAGCCGGGCGAAAGGTCGATTTCGGTGGCCTGTATGCATTGTTCGGACGCACCTTGCATGGCCGTTTGCCCAACGGATTGTTTCTATCAAACGGCAGACGGCATTGTCTTGCATTCGAAAGACCTTTGCATCGGTTGTGGGTATTGCTTCTACGCCTGCCCGTTCGGTGCGCCGCAATTTCCGCAAGCCGGCAATTTCGGATCGCGGGGCAAGATGGACAAATGCACCTTCTGTGCAGGCGGCCCGGAAGAAGACCACTCATCCGCAGAGTTCCAGAAATACGGTCGCAACCGGGTCGCCGAGGGCAAGCTGCCGCTTTGCGCCGAGATGTGTTCGACCAAGGCACTGTTGGCGGGTGACGGCGATATGGTTTCGGCCATCTACCGCGAACGTGTCGTCGCACGCGGCTTTGGCTCTGGTGCTTGGGGCTGGGGTACAGCTTACGAGCAAAAAGCCGCTAACTGAGGTTGGTTGGCAAAAACGCCGGGGCTGTGCGCTATGCATGACCCCGGCGAACTGATCAGGTTCGGGTTGCCATCGGGTGTTCCGGACCAGCGCGAAATTCACCTACAGATCGGGATCGGCAGATGACCTTGCGTAGAATAATCGCTGTATTGCTGACATTCATGCTGGTTTCTTTGCAACCTGCGGCGGCCCTGGCGCAATCAACCGACGACAGCCGCGCTGCAACCGGTGGCGCCCAAACTCTTGAAGACATTCTTGCTCGGCAACAGGGTGAGAAAGTCGACAATGCCTTTCGCAGCGGCGCGACCGGATCAGACGCAGATGCGGAGGGGTTGATTGAACAATTGGGCACGCTGGGCGGCGCCTCTGACCCGGAGCTTTGGCGCGCGATGCGCTTTGGCTCGGCGGATGTGACGGCATCAAACAATGGGCCGGGGGCCGATGTCTTGATTCAAGATGGCGGTATGACATGGCTGGAGTTTCGTAAGGGGCCGCTGGCCAAATGGGGCGGCTATCTGTTGTTAGGAATGCTGGTGGCCCTTGCGCTGTTTTATGCGCTTCGTGGGAAGATCCGGTTGGATGGAGTGGCCTCTGGCCGGACCATATTGCGCTTTTCTGCGATCGAACGTTTCGCCCATTGGCTGTTGGGTGGGTCTTTCATCGTGCTGGCCTTGACCGGTTTGTTCATGTTTTTCGGGCGCGTGGCGATCATTCCGTGGCTTGGCAAGGACGCGTTTTCAACCCTCGCGATTGCTGGCAAATGGACGCATGACAACGTCGCATGGGCATTCATGCTGGGCCTTGTCATGGTGACGGTATTTTGGATCGCCCATAACATTCCAAACCGCCATGATCTGAAATGGCTGGCGGTCGGGGGCGGGTTGTTTTCCAAGGGTGTTCATCCGCCCGCCCGGAAATTCAACGCAGGTCAAAAGATCATCTTCTGGGCGGTTCTGGTGCTGGGCGTGTCAATCTCGCTTTCGGGCTTGTCGCTGCTATTTCCCTTCGAAATGCCAATGTTTGCGGCGACTTTCGCCAAGCTCAACGCAATTGGCCTGCCGCAACTGTTCGGTCTTGGCGAATTGCCAAGCGTGCTTGGCCCACATCAAGAAATGCAATTGGCGCAGCTTTGGCACGGGATCGTCGCATTCGTTTTCATGGCGATCATTATTGCCCATATCTATCTGGGTTCAGTTGGTATGGAAGGTGCGCTTGATGCCATGACCACCGGCGAGGTTGATGTGCAATGGGCAAAAGAGCACCATGGCCTATGGTATGATGAAGTCGTGCAAAAGGACGCAAGCCCAGAGGCGGCGCACAAGCCTGCCGAGTAAACGCATGATGCAATGAACGGATACGCTGCGGGCCGGGCCAGTACCCGGCGCTGAACTGGAGACGGATATGAGAAGCATGTTTCTTGCATTTCTCGCGATTGCGGTCATTGCAGTTGCCGCAGGCCTCGGGCTTAATCAGGCAGGATTTTCTAGCCAAGAGGCAAGTGCCGGGCCAGATGTCCGGCTTGACTGATCCGGAAGGCTGATGCCGAATGTGCCGATGACTGCCGCAAACGAACTGCCGCGTGCACCACAAAACACGGATTTCGCAAATCACGACGCAGCCTTGCGTCAGGTGGCGATCCTTGTCGTGGATGACGAACCGGGTATGCGCAATTTCCTTGTGCGTATCTTGTCCCCGCTTTGCAGGCGCATCGAAGAGGCGGCAAGTGCGGAAGCCGCGTCCAAGCTGCTCGACGCGCAGCATTTTGATCTGGTGATCTTGGACAATGTAATGCCTGGTCAATCGGGCCTTGATTGGCTTGCCGAACAGCGCAGGGTCGGCTTTTTTTCAGAGGCGATCTTGATGACCGCCTATGCGGATCTTGATACGGCCATTCACGCGCTGCGGGTCGGGGCGTCGGATCTGGTGCTAAAGCCCTTCCGGTCCAACCAGATACTGAATGCAGTGCGAAGGTCGATTGATCAGCGCTTTTTGCAGCGCGAAAACTCTTTGCTGAAATATGAGCTGAGCTTTGACAGCAAGGCGGCGCGCGGACGGTTGCTGGGGCGGTCACCGCGGATTGAGGCGGTCAGGAATGCGTTAGAGAAGGTGGCCCGCTTGCCAACGCCGGTTCTGTTGACCGGTGAAAGTGGCACGGGAAAAGAGATTGCCGCACGGACATTGCACACCATGTCAGACCGCGCTGACAAGCCTTTCGTGCCGATCAATTGCGCCAATATCTCGGCTGATGGGGTGGCGTCAGAACTGTTTGGCGATATTGGCCAAGGCACCGGGCGCAAGGATGGCTTGTTGCTGCTTGCCAGTGGCGGCACGTTGTTTTTGGATGAAATTGCCGATCTGCCGCTGTCGGTTCAGGCAACCTTGCTGCGGGTTATTGAGGATAACCGCATTCGCCCCGTTGGATCGGACCGTGAGGTGCCGCTTAACCTGCGCTTCGTTTGCGCCACCAATGCCGATCTGGGAAAGGCGGTGGCAGAGGGGCGTTTTCGCAAGGATCTTTATCACCGCATTAATGTGATGCCATTGCATATGCCGCCCCTGCGTGACCGGGTCGGAGATATCGCCGATCTGGCCGAACTTTTCATGGATGGCCTGTCGCGGGAATTGGGCGTGGCTCGTTTGCCGCTGACCGAAGCTGTCGCGCTGAAACTGGCGCGTTACGACTGGCCGGGCAATGTGCGCGAATTGCGCAACCTTATTGAACGCTCGCTTATTTTGGGGGAATTCCCGCCGGAATTTGCCAGCGACGAAGATACCGTGAACGAAGAACCGGTCGAATCGCTTTTCGCCATGGAAAGGCGTCATATCATGGCAATTCTGGAAGCCTCTGGCGGTAATCGGGCCGAGGCTGCGCGGCGTTTGGGGGTGTCGCGCAAGACCATCGACCGCAAATGCGCCATGTGGAATGTCTGAGCCTCGGCTGACCGGACCTTTGGCATTTCGCCGTTCGGTGCGGGCACGGTTGCTGCTGATTGCGCTTTTGCCGATGCTGCTGATATTGCCGCTGTTTTTGGGCGTGACAGTGGCCAACTGGTCGCGTCGGTTCGATGAGGTTTTGATTGCCAAGGTCAACGGCGAACTGACCATCGCGCACCAGCATCTGGCGGGGCTTTTGGCCAGCCGGGGGGATGCGATCGCGGCCCTTAGCCAATCGGCCGCCCTGGCTTCGCAAACTGAACAGGCGTCACAAGACAGCGCCGCGCTTTTGGCATTCCTCGCCCAAGAGCGCAGCAACCTTGGCCTCGACTTTCTTTATCTGATTGCCGCCGATGGCAATGTGCTGTCGTCGCCACCGATAGCAAATAAGGCCGGGCTGGCGGACTGGCCCGTTGTGCAAGCGGCTTTGGCGGGGCAACGAAAGGCCGCCATTGATATTTTCGGTCAAGAGGATTTGGAGGTTTTTGGGCCAGACCTTGCCGAACGGGCGCGCCTGACGCTGGTCCCTACGCCCGCCGCCGTCGCGACCAGTCGCACCGAAGAAACCCGCGGGATGATCGTGCATGCGGCTGCACCCACATCTGACGGCGTCTTGGTGGGCGGGCTTTTGCTGAACCGGAACCTTGGCTTCATCGATGAAATAAATGAACTGGTCTACCCCGCAGCCAGCCTGACGGAAGGCAGTAAAGGCACGGCCACGCTTTTTCTTGAAGACGTTCGGGTTTCAACCAACGTCCGGTTGTTTGAGGATGTGCGCGCGCTGGGCACAAGGGTTTCTGCGGCCGTG
Organism: Albidovulum sp.; assembly: GCA_049680345.1. Taxonomy (GTDB): domain Bacteria; phylum Pseudomonadota; class Alphaproteobacteria; order Rhodobacterales; family Rhodobacteraceae; genus TMP-24. Next base: position 8,685 of record JBAUHP010000255.1, read on the forward strand.
CGGTCGCGGGTTCTGGATGAGGGGCGAGTCTGGCTTGATCGCGCCTTTGTCGTCAACGATTGGTATGTCTCGGCTTATGAGCCGATCATTGACAGTTTTGGCAACCGTATCGGCATGCTTTATGTCGGCTTTCTTGAGGCGCCGTTCAACGAAGCACGCTGGCGCATGTTACAGCAAATTGGCCTAGGCTTTCTGGCGATCGTGCTTTTCAGTGTCCCCTTCCTTTTGCGGTGGGCCCGCGGGATTTTCAAACCGCTGGAAAGTATGAATCTGACGATTGGAAAGGTCGAGGCGGGTGATCTTGGCGCGCGTTCGGGGGCGGGTGCAACGGGTGATGAAATTGGCCGCGTGGCGCAACATCTTGATGCATTGCTGGACCAGCTTCAGCAACGCGACAGATCGTTGCGTGCTTGGGCGGAAGAACTGGAAGACCGTGTCGCCGAACGTACGCAGGATCTGGAAGCGGCGAACCGGCAGCTGGAACTGACGACGCGCCAGCTGATCGTGTCGGAAAAGCTTGCCGCGATTGGCGAGATCACGGCCGGCGTCGCCCATGAGATCAACAATCCCTTGGCGGTTATCCAAGGCAATGTCGATGTGGTCTACAATGATCTGGGCCCGCGCGCACAAGCGCTGAAGACCGAATTCAACCTGATCGTTGAACAGATACAGGCGATCCATGTATTGGTCAGCAAGCTTTTGCAGTTTGCGCGGCCTGAAGAATATGCTGAAACCGGGATAGGCCATAGCCCCGATACCGTCATCCAAGATACGTTGCCACTGGTCCAGCATTTGCTGTCGCGGGCCGATATCAAGGTTGATCTGGACTTGCGGTCGGGGGCAGCGGTCGCCATGAACCAGACCGAGTTGCAGCAGGTTTTGGTGAACCTTGTGATCAATGCCATACAGGCAATGCCTGACGGCGGGCGTCTGACGCTTGGCAGTCAGCTAGAGGAACGCGGCGGCGTGTCGATGGTTCGGATCAGGGTTCAAGATACCGGTGTGGGCATGTCGGATGATGTGATGATGCGTATATTTGACCCGTTTTTCACGATGAAACGTGGCGCAGGCACCGGGCTTGGCCTGTCAATCAGTCGCAATCTGATCACGCGCAGCGGCGG
>JBAUHP010000256.1:0-4369 GCA_049680345.1 Albidovulum sp.
GGCGCAAACCGGATCGGGCAAGACGGTGGGCTTTGGTCTTGCGATTGCGCCGACGCTTCTTGGCGGTGCCGAGCGTTTTGGCCCCGCCGTCAGCCCGCTTGCGCTGATCATCGCGCCGACGCGCGAGCTGGCCTTGCAGGTCAAGCGCGAACTGGCCTGGCTTTATGAAGCCGCTGGTGTGTCGATGGCATCTTGTGTGGGCGGCATGGATATGCGCGATGAACGGCGGGCACTGGACCGCGGCGCGCATATCGTTGTGGGCACGCCGGGGCGGCTTAAGGACCATATTCAGCGCGGATCGCTTGATCTGGGCATGATCCGTGCCGTGGTGCTGGATGAGGCCGATGAGATGCTGGATCTGGGCTTTCGCGAGGATCTGGAGTTCATCTTGGGCGCCGCCCCCGATAGCCGCCGGACATTGATGTTTTCCGCCACAGTGCCCAAAACCATCGCGACCCTTGCCAAGAACTTCCAAAAAGACGCGGTGCGTGTCACGACGGCGGGCGAGCGTAGCCAACATGCCGATATTGAATATCGCGCCATGCAAGTGGCACCCGCAGATGCAGAAAACGCCATTGTGAATGTCTTGCGCTTTTATGAGGCGCAAAATGCCATCGTCTTTTGCAACACCCGTATTGCGGTGAACCGGTTGGTCACCCGCTTGTCGAACCGCAGCTTTTCGGTGGTGGCATTGTCGGGTGAGCTGAGCCAGAACGAGCGGACCCATGCGCTGCAAGCGATGCGTGACGGGCGCGCGCGGGTCTGTGTGGCAACCGACGTGGCCGCGCGCGGGATTGATCTGCCCAACCTCGAACTGGTGATCCACGCCGATCTGCCGACCAATGCCGATACCTTGCTGCACCGTTCCGGCCGGACGGGCCGCGCCGGGCGCAAGGGTGTCAGTGCGATGATCGTCACCCGCAATGCCCGCAAGAAGGCCGAAAGCCTGTTGCGCTTTGCCAAGGTCAATGCCGAATGGGGCGATGCGCCTTCGGTTGATGCGGTTGAACGTCGCGATGCCGAACGCTTGCTGGAAGACCCGGTCTGGAGCGAGGCCGCCACCGAGAATGAAAGCAATTTCGCCGCTGAATTGTTGAAGCTTTACAAGCCCGAACAGATCGCGGCGGCTTACGTTCGGCTTTACAAAGGCAACCGTTCGGCCCCTGAAGAGATCGCCGCAGGTGGCGGCAATGACGGTGGTGCGCGCCCGGTCTTTGGCCCAAGCCAGTGGTTTTCGGTTTCCGTCGGACGCGCCCAGAACGCTGAGCCGCGCTGGCTTTTGCCGATGCTGTGCCGGTCGGGCAATATCAGCCGCGAAGATGTGGGTGCGATACGGGTGCAAGAAACCGAGACCTATGTCGAGGTGCTGCAATCAAGTGCGGCACGGTTGCTGGCGGCGGTCGGTTCCGGCGGCAAGCTTGAAGGTGATGCGGTCTTGACCGCCCTGTCGAAGCCGCCATTTGGCGAACGCGTGCCGCAAGCCGCCCCCCCGGCCCCGGAATACAAATCCAAGCGCAAGCATATTCCGGGCGCCAAGAAGGCGTTTGAGAAAAAGCCCTATGCGCCCCGTGAAGAGCGCCCCTTTGAGAGTAAAGCGCGTGATGAGCGGCCCCATGTCGACAAGCCGAAATTTGAAAAGCCACAATTCGATAAACCACAATTCGATAAACCGCGCGCGGATACCCCACAAAACCCAAACAAACCCGACCGCGCCGAGCGTAAGCCGCGCCATATCCCGCGTCAGGTAGCAGCTGAACATGGGCTGTTAAGCGAGCCGGTGGTCAGAGATACCGCTGACAAACCACAAGGGACAAAGCCGGGCGGCAAGACCCACCGCAAGGGCACCAGTGCCGCCACGCCAAACCCCGGTGTCGCCAAATACAAACCCGGCAAGGCCAAGGGTGCGGCGGGTGGCAATAAGGGATGGGCCGCAAAGAAGCCCGGTGGAGGCAAGCCCAAAGCCGCCAAAGGTGGTTCGGCTGTGCCACGACGCCCCAAAGCGTGATGGTTTAGCCGGGGCGCCAAATGGGGTTCCGGCTTAGCTGATATCCCAGTCGTCTTCGCCCTTAACCTCACCGATCGCCAGCCAATCGGAGCGGACGCGGGCAACGCGGGTGTCGCCCCATGTCCGGAAAACGATGGCAAAACCTTCCAGGCTGACCGCTTCGGCGGAAATATCGGCACGTTGGTTGGTTTTTTGGTCCATATCCCACATCGAAAGGGTTACTTGCACCACGGGCAGGGTCAAAAACGGCTCTTTGAACTGAACCAGACGGCGCAATTCGCGCGGGCCATCGCCGGTCCACATGGCTCCGCCATCCTGATAGTCGGAAAAGAGCACGATAGAGCCCTGATCCACCCCCAACAGATGACTGCTCAACCGCCGCATTGCCTGCCCCTCACCTATTGGGAAAGTCTAGACCGGGTTCGGAAAAGACAAAAGCCCCGCTTTCGCAGGGCTTTCTATTCCATCACAAGTTGTGCTTCCAGATCTATTTCGACCCAAGGCCGATATGTCCGCCTAGGGCTTCCATATCTGCCAAAAGCTTGGCCGCCGCATCAACCATATCCGGATGCGCCTCGGCATGGGCGGCGCGGGCAGAGGTGATCATTTCGTCGATCATGGCTTGCGTTACCTCATGGGTCACATGGGCACCTTCGGCCAGAACCGAAACACCATCCGCGCCGATTTCAGCAAAGCCGCCGGTCACCGCGTATTCTGTCGTGCCGTCGGCACCGACCACGGTCAAGATCCCGGGACGCAAAGTGGTGATCAGCGGCGCATGGTCAGGCATCGCCGTCAGATCGCCGTCCGCGCCGGGAATGCGCACCTCGCGCACCTGAAGGGAAGCAAGCTTCCGTTCAGGCGACACCAGATCAAACTGCATCGTATCGGCCATAATGCCCCCTTATGCCGCTTCTGCGGCCAGACGCTGCGCCTTGGCTTTCACTTCCTCGATGCCGCCAACCATATAGAAGGCCGCTTCGGGCAGGTGATCGTATTCGCCAGCAACCACCGCCTTGAAAGACGAGATGGTTTCTTCCAGCGGAACCTGCTTGCCGTCCGAGCCGGTGAAGACTTTGGCCACGTCGAAAGGCTGCGACAAGAAGCGCTGGATCTTGCGGGCACGGGCCACGGTCAGCTTATCTTCTTCCGACAATTCGTCCATGCCAAGGATGGCGATGATGTCTTGAAGCGACTTGTAGCGCTGCAAGATCTGCTGAACGTCGGTGGCGACCGTGTAATGTTCTTCGCCAATGATCAGCGGATCGAGAAGACGCGAGGTCGAACCAAGCGGATCCACGGCCGGGTAGATACCCAGTTCCGAAATCGCCCGGTCAAGAACCGTGGTTGCATCAAGGTGGGCGAATGAGGTCGCCGGTGCGGGGTCGGTAAGGTCATCGGCAGGCACGTAAACCGCTTGCACCGAGGTGATCGACCCGCCTTTGGTGGAGGAGATGCGTTCTTGCATGGCACCCATATCCGTGGCCAGCGTCGGCTGGTAGCCCACGGCCGAAGGAATACGGCCAAGAAGCGCCGACACTTCCGAACCTGCTTGGGTAAAGCGGAAGATGTTGTCAACAAAGAACAAAACGTCCGAACCGGTGTCATCGCGGAACTGTTCAGCCAGGGTCAGACCCGACAAAGCAACGCGCATACGCGCACCCGGAGGTTCGTTCATCTGGCCGTAAACCAGCGCGATTTTCGACTTTTCCAGATCATCGGGGACGATAACGCCAGACTCGATCATCTCATGGTAAAGGTCGTTGCCTTCACGGGTCCGTTCACCAACACCGGCAAACACCGACACGCCGGAGTGCACCTTGGCGATGTTGTTGATCAGTTCCATGATCAAAACCGTCTTGCCAACACCCGCACCGCCGAAGAGGCCGATTTTGCCGCCCTTGGTGTAGGGGGCGAGAAGGTCAATAACCTTGATGCCGGTCACAAGGATTTCGGTTGCGGTTGACTGCTGGTCAAAGGCAGGGGCCGCGCCGTGGATTTCGCGGTATTTGGTGGCCTTGACCGGGCCTTTTTCGTCAACCGGTTCGCCGATGACATTCATGATACGGCCAAGGGTAGCACTGCCTACAGGCACCGAGATCGGTGCGCCAAGGTCGGTCACGGCAGTGCCGCGCACGAGGCCTTCGGTGGCGTCCATAGCCACGGTACGCACGGTGTTTTCGCCAAGATGCTGGGCGACTTCAAGCACCAGGCGCTTGCCGTTATTGGTGGTTTCAAGGGCGTTCAGAATGGCCGGAAGGCTGTTTTCGAACTGAACGTCCACGACGGCGCCGATCACCTGCGTGATCTTACCTTCTGCTTTCGCTTTTGCCATGTGGTTTCTCCGGTTCCCTTAGAGCGCCT
>JBAUHP010000257.1:0-1662 GCA_049680345.1 Albidovulum sp.
TCTTGCCTTGCGGACTTTAGTTGAAGTCGCGCGGCAGGTAGCCCAGTTCTTTCCAGATCTGGTAATCGTCATGGAACGCCTTTTGCGAGTCCCAGACCCGGGCAAAGTCGGCGTCTTTGGCGGCTTCCTCGGTCATCACTTCATGCGTCACGCGCTTGAGTTCCTGAATGACGTCGTCGGGCAGCTTGGCCGCTGTCACGCCCTTATCCGGGAAGCTTTTGATCTGCGCGCCTTGCAGGGCTTCGCCGGTTGTCAGCGCCCGCATCGTGGCCGCAGTACAAGCCATTTCAAACAGGGCCTGATCGGGGGCGCCAAGCTTGTTCCACTCATCAAGATTGATCAACAGATGGGTCGAGGTCGAGGGCTGGTGCCAGCCGGGGAAGAGGTTGAACTTGGCGATCTTGTGAAAGCCGAGGATCTCATCAATGGCAGGCATCGAATATTCGGTCGCATCCAGCGTGCCCTTTTCAAGCGCCGCGAAGATCTCGCCGCCCGCCATCAGTGTGGCCGAGGCGCCGATGCGGTCAAGCACCATGCCGCCAAGACCGGAAAAGCGGATCTTGAGCCCCTTCATGTCGCTGAGGCTGGTGATCGGCTTGCGGTACCAGCCAGCGGTTTCTGGCCCGATCGTGGAGCAAAGCAGCGGGTGGATGTTTTGGGCGTGATAAATCTCTTCTGCCAGACCGTGACCTTCGCCTTCAAACCACCATGCGGCATATTCCCAAGGCTCCATGCCAAAAGGCACCGCCGAGAAGAGCACGGCGGAAGGGATGCGGCCCTGATCATAAGCAAGATAGTTATAAGCGGCAGGCAGGCTGCCATTGCTGATCGAGGGCGAGATTTCCAGGGGCGGCACGATCTTGCCCGGCTCGTACACCTTCAGGATAATGCGCCCGTCGGTCACTTCTTCCAGGGTTTTTGCCACCCGCGCGATGGGATCGCCCAGCGCTGGCCAGCCGGTGTTGAACGTCGCTTGCACCTTCCAGCGGATCTTTTCTTGCGCGCTGGCGGCACTCGCCAGACCGGTCGCGCCAAGCGCCAGGGCCGACAGGGCCGCCGCGCCGACAGCCTGACGGCCATAGCGCGACAATGTTTTGGTTAGGGTTTTCATCTTCGTCTCCTCCACGATTGAACTTTGTATCTTGTTGGTTTCGATTGCTCTTTCTGGCTTCTTTTTGGTGTAGGGTCAGGCCCATGCCTTGTTGTAAAGGTCTGTTATCTCTTGCGTATTTCCGATCCGGGGATTGTTCGCAGGCGCGCCAGAGCGCACGGCATCTTCGGCCATTTTTTCAGCGGCGGTCATATAGGCGTCTTGGTCAACGCCAAAGCCCGACAATGTCGGCACATCAAGCCGCTGGTTATAGGCATAAAGCCCCTCGACCAGCGCATCGGCGGCCTTGTCGTCGCTGTCCTTGTCGCCCGCTATCCCGATGACGCGGGCGCAATCGGCATAGCGGCCCAATGCCTCGGACTTCGAATAGGCGGTGACCGTTGGTAGAAGCATCGCATTGCTCATCCCGTGCGGCACATGAAAGAGGCTGCCAAGTGGGCGGCTCATCGCATGGACAAGCGCGATGGAGGCGTTGGAAAAGGCCAACCCGCCAAAGGTCGCGGCCAGCATCAGCGCTTCGCGCGCGGCCATGTTTTCGGGGTCTTTATAAG
>JBAUHP010000258.1:0-12500 GCA_049680345.1 Albidovulum sp.
GAGCGCCGCGAAAGCCTCGCGGTCTCCTGTTGCGGCGGCATTCGCCAAGGCCTCATCCGGGGTTTCCATACGCATCACGATAGGTGAGACGCGCCCGGCCCGGCAATCCTTGGTGGCGGGTGCGAAAAATATTTTATTTCGAACTTTCCTGTGAATGTGCCGGCAAGATCATAATAACGCCATTGTTTTGGTTTGCTTTTGCGTTCGGTGCAATGTTTTGCGTAATCTTTGCGGATCGCCTTGTGGTGCCCCTGCGTTCTGACCCGGATCGACATGATGTGGCTTGTAAGACTTGTTTTCGTGCTGATTGCACTGCCCGTCTGGGCAGGTGATTTTCAACGCGGCGATGCGCCGGGCTGGGTAGAGCTGCTGGCGCTGCCAGAGGTTGACCCCGCATTGCTTGCAGCGGCACGGGATGGTGAGTTTTTCTTGCTGTCGGATGATCAGATCGCGTGGGACGGCGAGGTCAGGCTGGCCTATTCGCGCGTGGTCAGTCAGGTGATAGACCGCGCCGGGCTGGAACGTGTTGCGACCATATCGCGTGATTTCGATCCGGCCTATGAAACGCTTACCCTGACCGGGCTTCGCGTCATTCGCGATGGTATGACGGTAGATTATCGCGAAAGCCTTGAGGCTGATGTTTTGCGCCGTGAATCCCAACTTGAGGCGGGCATCATAGATGGCACTTTGACGGTACATCTGCAAATTCCCGATCTGCGTGTCGGTGATATCGTCGATATGAGCTTCTTGACCGCGCGCGAACCCATTGTTGCGGGGGCGACCCGCGCCGGCACGAATTGGCTGGAATTTTCGGTGCCGGTTGGTCTTGCACGCTATGTTGTGCATTGGCCCGAGGGCTGGCCGTTGAATGCGGCGGCGTTGCCAGAAAGGGTCGAATATTCGCAAACGCCCGAGGCGGAGGGTCAAAGGCTTGTATGGCGGCGTGTGGGGCATGTGCCGATGCGCGGCGAAGAGATGACACCGGCAGAGGATGATCCGGACGCCGTCGTCAGGATCAGCGCCTGGGCGGATTGGGGGCCCCTGTCGGCGGCGCTGACGCCCTATTACGCCAAGGATTACCCTTTGACGCCGGAATGGGATGCGAAGGTTGAGGCGATCAGGCACGAAGGGGCCGATGCGGCAGCCCATGCCATAGCGGCGCTGCGGTTGGTGCAACGCGAAATTCGCTATGTCGGGCTGGAAGTCGGAGCAGGTGGCTATTTCGCCCGATCGCCTGCGACGGTCATCGCGCAAGGATTTGGGGATTGTAAGGACAAAGCCCTGTTGTTGCGGGTCATCTTGTCCCGGCTTGGAATTTCGTCGGTGGTTGCCTTGGCCGATCTTGATCAAGGCTACGGGCTGGCAGGGCTGGTCCCCAGCATGGGCGCTTTCGATCACATGATCTTGCGGGCTGATGTTGACGGTAAGGCCCATTGGATGGACCCGACCGGATCTTACGAAGGCGGAAACCTGGCTGCGGCGGCCATGCCTGACTACGGCTACGCCTTGCCTTTGGCGGGGGCCAGCCAAAGCGCGCTGGAAAGAATGGCGCCTGAGGGTGGGGCGCCGCGCATGGTCTATGTGCATGAAAGCTTCAGCTTCAACCTCTTTGGTGTCTTCTTGTGGGTCAAGACGGAATTCGGCGGCGAACTGGCGAATTCGCAGCGCTACAAATGGGCGACCAAACCGCAGGTTGATATTTCGCAAGACTATCTGGAGTATTATGCGGATCGCTACCCCGGTATCGAGCAGATCAGCCCATCCCAGATGAGCGATGATCTGGAGGAAAACCTGGTGACCATCCAGGAGTTCTACCGTATTCCCCCCGCCGCGCTTGAGGCGGAGCTTCGGTCTGATTTCGTCTTTGCCGCTGACAATTATGGGCGCAGCTTTCCCAAGGTTCAGATCGGCCCCCGCCAGACACCGCTTTTGGTGGGCGCGCCGCGCATCTATCGGCATCACATCGAGGTTCAGGGCGCGCCGATCGCCTTCAGACCGCCCGAGCCTGAGCGTTTGTCCAACCCGGCTTTTGAGATGTCGTTCAAAGGCAACGCGAAGACAGAGGGAACGATGCAGCTTGATTGGGAATTCACGACCACAAACCGGGTGGTGGCGGCTGATGACGTGGCACAGGTCATCAGTCAAGCGCGCAAGATCGGCAACCTTGTCTGGTTAAGCTGGGATCTGCGCCCTGACGATGCCGTACCCGGAAACTGAGAGTTACTTCAGCCGGAAGTCGAAATGCTTGCGCACGTCTTCTTCGATCTTCCACGTCCCCTTGAAATCCGCCTCGACCACGAAAGCATCGCCCGCCTTCACCGTCACCGGGGTGCCGCCATCCGGGGTGATGGTGATGCGGCCTTCGATCAAGACGACATATTCGTACGCAGTATAGGTCGCGTGATAGCTGCCTTTGGTGCATTCCCAGATGCCGCACAGCATGTTTCCGTCGGACGAAGTATGCAGCGCCCAGGTTTTCATCCGGGGATTGCCTTCGGTTTTCACCCAGCCAGCAAGATCATTGGTATCGGGATCAATTCCGGTGGTGGGGCCGAGTTTGACGATGGTTTGCATGATATCCTCCGCTTGATTTCAATCCCTTGTAACCAAGCGGCGCGGATTGGGCGAGTCTGTTTGGTGGAGGGCTGTGAAACCCCCCCGGATTTCAGGGGATTTCACAGTGAAAATTTTCGCAAACCATTGATAAAAAACAATTCCGTGTTCTTTGTTAAGGTTTTGGTAAGGATATTTCACCCGCGCGGATCGCGGTTGAGAAGCTTTGACCCTCTGGGGTTGCTTGCGCGATTTGGGTGATGGCGCTGGCCTCAAACCGCTTTGCTGCGCTCATTTCGCCCTGAAGACCGCCAAGATCGGCAAGGTATTCGTAAAGGCGGCCGGTTTTGATCAAGCGTATGTCCAGCGGCATATCTGGTACGATCACCTTCGCCAAACGGTAGACGGCGGTAGAGCAATTGGCCAAGATCGTGTTGTAAAAAGCGGGTCTGGCTGCAAGGTCGTTGCCTAGATCCACATAGGCCATGAACATTTTTTGCATACGCGCTTGATCAAGCTTGATCGGGTAAAGGCGCACATCTTCTTTGCGGTAGTTGGTGCGCAGCTTGACGATATCTTGTTCATCCGCCGCAATCAGCACCATTTCAAACTGACGGAAAAAGCCGCCAAGGACGCTGAATTCCTCGCCCTGTTCGCGGCGAATTTCGACCGAAAAGACCACATGTTGATCCGTTGCAAAGCCAAAGCTGACCAAGAGATGGGCGATGTCAGGATCATCCCAGACGGATGTCAACATATCGACCGAGGTCAGGTCGCGCAGATCATAGGTTTGGCTTACCCAAGCCTCATCTGCGGTGTCTTCGTCTTTCCAGCGAAAACTGCGGATGTTGTGCAGTGTGACGCTATCGCCTGCGACATCGGCGGTCACGCCGCGCGCCACATCAAAGGCCCAGATCCGCTGATCGGAGGGCTGGATGGTCTGATACCAAGCGCCGACGATAAGGGCGGCGGCGGCAAGGCTGGCCCAGCCCGCCCGGCGCGCGCGGTAGCGGCCCAAAAGCACCCCAAGGGCGGCCAGTGCCAACAGGGCTTCGGCCAGCACCAGCACCGGGCCGGAAAAATGCACGAAAAGGGCTGTGGCCGTCCAGGCCGCTGCGCCCAAGAAGACCGCGAAAAACCCGATATGCCCAAGGACACGGACGGCGGGGTGGGGTCTTTTGCGCGTTGTTGGCAAATGCGTGTGGGTGGACTTTGACATGGTCATCGCTCCGTCAAAAAAACGCTGCCGGGGGGTGCCCGGCAGCGGGCTGGGCAATTGCTGTGGTGTTTCGCGTCAGATGATGCGGGATGCATCCGTTTGATCGCGCAACGCTTTAGTTGCCGGAACTGACTTCCATCAAAAGCCGTTCGGTGCGGGCTTCGTCAAGCTTGTTGTGCAGGCGGTTGGATTCTTCCACATCGCGCACGGTCTTGGTGATGGCGACGGTCGATGAGACAAGCATCAAAGCTGCCATGGCATAAAAGCCCTTGGCGGCGAAGCTGGCCTCCAGCGAATAGATGCCGCCGGCCATCATCACTGCGGCAACGCCGAAGTTGATATAGTTGAACATGGTATAGGCGGCGGAAGGTTTTTGATGAATGGTATCGGTCATGACGTTGTCTTTCTTGAGTTCTGGGTTTGAAGGGGGGAGCGATGGGGTGGGTTTTTTACCCCCGTTTCGCGCCCGTTTTTGGCGAGATTGGGCAAGATTGACGATGATCAGCTTGCCTTGGCTTTCAGCCGTTCAAGAACCGCCGCTGCATCCGGGCGCATCGGGGCACCGCAACCGGCGGCTGCCAGCTTGTCGCGCATCGTATTGGCGTTAGATGTCGTCGACATCTCGGCCACGGCCAGACGTGTGGCTTCTGCAAGGGTCTGGCGTTCTTGCAAGCGGGCCAGCGTTGCCTCGGCCTGGCTGAGGGTGGCGGTGGTCATCGCGGGCATCTGGCTGCGCAGTTTTGCGGTGTGTTCGCTGGCCACCGCAAGCTTTTGGCCACGCTGCAGATCGCGCAGGCGCGCTTCGCTTTCACTGACGATGGCGCGCAGGGTGGCGGTTTCGCTGTCATAGCTAGCAACAGCCTTGAGTGCGGCGGCGTGTTCAGCCTCCAGATGCGCGATGGTGGTTGCGGCCTCGGTGGCAAGATCTTCGCGGTCATTGGCAAGGGCTTGCAAGGCGCGGGCTTCAAGATCGTTTTTCTGGGTGGCAATGCGATCGGCATTTTTGCGTTCGCGTTCGCCATGCGCCATGATCACGGCCACAGCCCGGCGGGCGGTTTCAACGCTATGGGCGCTGTCGCGCAGTTGCTGGCGCAACAGCGGGATGGCGAGGGCGTCTGCGGTCTTTTCCGCCTGATCGGCTTTGGCACCGCGAACGAGGGTAACGAGCAGGTTGAGCATTTCGATCTCCATTACTTGAACGTTGTTCACGAATGCTGTATAGGGGTGTTGTGAACGGCGTTCAAGAAAAATCTGAACGCTGTTCAGGAAACAGTGAGGTTCGATATGCGAAACAAGCGGGCAGCAAAGAAGGAAGACCTGCGGGCAAGGCTGATTGATGCGGCAGAGGCGCAGATTGTGGAAAAAGGCCTGAGCGGGCTGAAAGCGCGGGAGGTGACCGAAGCGGCGGGATGCGCGCTGGGCGCACTTTACACGGCCTTCGATGATATTGATCAGCTGATCTTGCAGGTGAATTCGCGCACATTGGCGCGGATGGGTGTGGCGCTGCAAGAAGCGACGGTTGGGGGCGGGACTGGTCCGGGGGATCGGCTTGCGGCGCTGGCGCTGGGCTATGTCGATTTTGCGCTGGGCAATCTGATGTTGTGGAAAACGGTGTTCAACCATCGGCTGCCCGAGGGGGTGATGATCCCGGATTGGCACCGCGAGGAGCATGAGGTGTTGATCCGTGAGATTGTCGGCCCGCTGGCGCAGCTGCGGCCCGATCTTGGCCCCGAGATGCTGGTTCAGCGGGCCAAGACGCTGTTTGCGGCGGTGCATGGGGTTGTGCATCTGGCGCTGCAAGGCCGGTTCGTCGGCATAGCGCGCGCAGAGCTGAAGCCAGAGGTTCTGGCGCTTGTCGCCTTGATGGTGCGGGGCAGTCGGCCCGAGGATTGAGCCGCCCTGAAAGGGGGCCGGTGGCCCCCTTCGGTTTGGTTGGTCCGGCGCGGCCCGGGTCAGCCCAAGAGCTGTTCGTAAATGGCATAGGCGCCGCCGACCGTGGTCAGCCCGCCGCCGGTCTGCGTATCTGCGCTATAGGCCGTGATGGCGCGGTAGGTTGCGGGGCCGAAGGCACCGTCGATGCCGCCGCGGTAGTAGCCCCAGTCCGCCAGTTGCGCCTGAATGCGCCGACGCTCGGACCGGGTGTAGGTGTTGAAGGCGCGGGCGGCGGGGGTGCTGTGGACGCTGGATTGATAGCGCGCTGGCTGCTGATAGGTCGGGCGCGGCGCTTGGTATGTGGGCTGTTGATATTGCGGTGCTATATATTGGCGCTGCGGGACTTCCTGATATTGGCGCTGGCGAAAAAGGCCGCCACGGCCGTTTTGCGAATTGAGGATGATCGCACCGATCACCGCAGTGGCGGCGGCCCCTTTGAGAAAATCCTGCTCTCTTTCGTCCCAGGCGTTTGCCGGAAGGGCGGTGGTGGCCGCGATGGTCAGCGCAAGGATGGCCGCGATGGCGGCTTTGGTGTTTTTGACAGCGGGCAGCATGTCGATTCCTTTCAGGGTTGGAACATGACACGGATATGCGCCTGCCCGCATTGCTAGGCAAAATCGGCGGGTTGTTATTGGATAACTGGTGGGGGTTGGCGGGGGGCGGCGCAAGAATAAGGGGCGGAAACCGCTGTTCCCGCCCCCACGTTCGCTTGTGCTTCAGTCGCTTCAGACGCTGAGGCAGATATATTTCATTTCCATGTAATCATCGAGCCCGTGGTGCGAGCCTTCGCGGCCAAGACCGGATTGTTTAACGCCGCCAAAGGGGGCGACCTCGGTCGAGATCAGGCCGGTGTTGACGCCGACCATGCCGTATTCAAGGCCCTCTTGCACGCGGGTGATGCGGCCGATGTCGCGGGCGTAGAAATAGGAGGCGAGGCCAAAGATGGTGTCATTGGCACGGGCGATCACCTCTTCCTCCGTATCGAATTTGAACAGCGGCGCGAGGGGGCCGAAGGTTTCTTCGGTTGCAACCTTCATGTCGGGTGTGACGCCGGTTACCACGGTGGGTTCAAAGAATGTGCCGCCAAGCGCGTGGCGTTTGCCGCCGGTGACAACCCGGCCACCGCCCGCCAGAACGTCAGCGATATGTTCTTCGACCTTTTCGACAGCGCTTTCGTTGATCAAGGGGCCGGTGGTGACCCCCTCTGCCAAGCCGTCACCAATCGCCAGTTTTGATACGGCCGTGGCAAGCTTTTCGGCGAAGACATCATAAACCCCGGCCTGCACATAGATCCGGTTGGCACAAACGCAGGTCTGGCCGTTGTTGCGGAACTTGGAAATCATCGCGCCTTCGACGGCCTTGTCGAGATCGGCATCGTCAAAGACGATGAAGGGGGCATTGCCGCCAAGCTCCATGGAGCATTTGAGCACCTGATCGGCGGCCTGGCGCAGCAAGATGCGGCCAACCTCGGTCGAGCCGGTGAAGGTAAGCTTGCGCACCCCGGGGTTTTCGCAAAACTCTTTACCAATCTCCGAGGAGCGCGAAGAGGTGATCACCGAGAAAACCCCGGCGGGGACACCGGCGCGTTCGGCCAGAACCGCAAGGGCCAGTGCCGAAAGCGGGGTTTCGGCGGCAGGGCGCGCGACAAAGCCGCAACCGGCTGCAAGTGCCGGGGCAACCTTGCGCGCGATCATCGCATTGGGGAAATTCCACGGAGTGATCGAGGCCGCAACGCCGATGGGTTGCTTGATCACGGTCAGGCGCTTGTCGCGCTGGTGGCCGGGGATGGTTTCACCGTAGATGCGCTTGGCCTCTTCGCCGAACCATTCGATGTACGAGGCACCATAGAGGATTTCGCCTTTGGCCTCGGCCAGCGGTTTGCCCATTTCGGCGGTCAGGATGGCGCCAAGATCGTCGGCGTTTTCAATGCACAGATCGGCCCATTTGCGCAAGATGGCGGCGCGTTCCTTGCCGGTGCGGGCGGCCCATTCGTGGCGCGCCTTGTCGGCGGCGGCAATGGCGCGGGCGGCATCGGCGCGGGTCAGGTCCGGCACGGTGCAGATCATATCGCCGCGGGCGGGGTTGGTTACCGGAAAGGTCTTGCCGTCGGCTGCATCGATCCATTCGCCGGCGACATAGGCCTTGGTGACCAGAAGCGATGGGTCTTTGAGACGTGAGCGAAGGTCGGTTGCTGAATCGAGCATGGGAATCCCCCTCTGTGATGGTTCTGGATGGAATGCATCCAATTTGATCAAATGTCCAGCATTGCCGGTTCATTGCATTTGGGACTTACATTGAATTCGAATTCAAACCAAGTTTGTTTGGGGCTGGATATTGGCGGTTTCACCTGAAATCGCAAAAATTTGGGGGCTGGCTATGCGTAATGATGAAGCTTTCGCCAATGGTAAATATATTCGCGGCGGGGCGGATTACCCCAAGCGCTGGCAATTGCGGGCAGATGCGTTTCGCGCGGATCTGGGCGAAAGGGCCGTTCTTGGCGTGGCTTATGGCAAGGGGGCGCGGCAGTGGTTTGATTTCTTTGTGCCGGAAGTGGCGCCGCTGGGGCTTTTGGTCTTCGTTCACGGCGGCTATTGGCTGGATTTTGGGCCGCGTGACTTTTCGTATCTGGCCGCCGGGGCATTGGCGCGTGGCTGGGCCGTGGCGATGCCAGGGTATAGTCTGGCGCCGGGGGCGCGGATTGCCGAGATAACGGCCGAGGTGGCTTTGGCCTTGGGCGTTATGGCGCGAAAGGTCGAGGGGCCGATCGTGGTTGCAGGGCATTCGGCGGGGGGGCATCTGGCCGCGCGTATGGGGCAGGTCGGGTTGGATGCGCCGCTTGCGAAGCGGTTGCGAAAGCTTGTGCCGATTTCGCCGCTTGGCGATCTGCGGCCGCTTTTGGAAACCACGATGAATGCGGAACTTGGGCTGGATTTGGCCGAAGCACGGGCCGAAAGCCCGGCATTGCATCCGCGCGCCAAAGGCGTGGCCGCGCATATCTGGGTGGGCGGGGATGAACGGCCTGCCTTTTTGGATCAGGCGCGGCGGCTTGGGAATGGCTGGGCCTGCCCGGTGACGGTTGAGGCGGGGCGGCACCATTTCGACGTGATTGACGGGCTTGAGGAGGCGCATAGCCCGCTTATGCGGGTCTTGCTATCCGAGGCGGCAGGCGGGCGCATTTAACCCCGGCCGAACTGCGCCTTCCAGGCGGGCAGTCTGTCGCCGGGCATCGGTGTCGCCTCGTAAATGGCGCGGGCGATGGCGCGCGACAGGCAACAAGCGGCGGCGTGACCCAGCAAAAAGGTATCGGTAATGGAATCGGCCAGCGGTCTTTCGCCGGTGGCGGCGGCAAAGACCAGATCGCCGTCAAGAAGCGTGTGGGATGGGATGATGGCGCGGGCCATGCCGTCATGGGCGGCGACGGCAAGGCGCTGGGCCTGAGCTTGGGTCAGGGCGGCATCGGTGGCGATAATGGCGATGGTTGTGGCAGCACCCCGGGCCTTCGTGGGGACGGGTTCCCAATCAGGCTGAAAAACCCCGGGCAGGCCCAGCCCGCCGAATTCTGCACCCAATTCCCAAGGTGCGGCCCAAAACTGCGGGCCGTCGCCGACGGTCACAGAGCCAAGCGCGTTGACGGCGACAAGGGCGCCGATTGTCACGCCGTTGCCAAGCACCGCCGAGGCCGAGCCAAGACCGCCCTTGAGCCCGCGCGTGGTGGCACCGGTGCCCGCGCCGTGGCTGCCACAGGCGAATTCGGCGGCGGCGGCGGTAAGTGCCTGACGGCCAAGGGCCTTGTAGGGATTGTCAGACCATTTCTTGGCGCCGCCATTGAGCAGATCGAATAAAATAGCCCCCGGCACGATGGGCACGTTGTGGTCACCTACGGCAAAGCCGCGGCCCCTTTCGCGCAAAGCATCGGCGACGCCGGAGGCGGCATCAAGACCAAATGCCGAGCCGCCGGACAAGACCAGCGCGTCTACTTCTTGCACCAGCTTGTCGGGGGCAAGCAGATCGGTTTCGCGGCTTCCGGGGGCGCCGCCCATGACATGGACAGCGGCAGTAAAGGGGCGGTCGCCCACAAGCACCGTGGTGCCGGTTTGGATATGACGGTCTTCGGCATTGCCGACATAAAGACCGGTCACATCGGTGATCAGATTTCGTGGGCCCGGATGCATCAGGGTGATCGGTGTTGAGTGTAGATGCGCATCAATGAAACCTTTCCAGCCTGAGATCAAAACATGAGTGGCAATTCAATCATTTGACCCAGGTTACATTTTTTCTGCGAAAAAATGCCGATTTTTCGCAGAAAAATCGCAGCAGGTTAAATCGGTAAATTGTCGATCAGGCGGATGCCGTCCAGCCAGGCTGCGGCGAACAACCGCGTGGGGCGATCATTGCGTTCCGGCAAGGCAAGATCATCGGCGGATCTTATCTCCAGATATTCTACCTTTTCAAAGCCGGCAGCGGTGATCACCTTTGATGCATCCGACAATGCATGATCGGGGTTGGCCCCCGATCGGATAGCGCGGATCGCCGTCGTCATTTCGCGGTGAAGCGCTGGTGCGATGGCGCGGCTGGCGGCCGAAAGCCGTGCGTTGCGCGATGACATCGCAAGACCATCACTTTCGCGCAAGGTCGGGCAGCCGATAATCGCCGTGGGGATATTCAGATCAACAGCCAAGCGCCGCACGATCTGCAATTGCTGCCAATCTTTCTCGCCAAAGAAGGCTTGGTCCGCACCGCTCATTATCAGCAGTTTGGTGACCACTGTCGCCACCCCGTCGAAATGGCCGGGCCGGTAGGCTCCGCATAGAACATCTGGCAGGCCTGCGACCGTCACCTTGGTGGCAAAGCCCGCAGGATAGACCGCCTCGGGTTCCGGTGCAAAAAGCAAATCCACACCGGCGGGCACCAGCAGGGCCGCGTCGGTCTTTTCGGTTCGGGGGTATTTTGCAAGGTCTGCGGGATTGTCGAATTGGCTGGGGTTCACGAAAAGGGTGACGATCACCCGGTCACAGGCGGCTTTTGCGGCGTTGACAAGGCTTAGATGGCCGGCGTGAAGTGCCCCCATCGTCGGCACAACGCCGACGGTTTCGCCGGCCTCTTTCCATTGGCCGACATTGGCGTGCAATGTGCCCAGATTGCGGATGGTTTTCATGACCGGAACATTCACTTGCGGGGCGGGTCTTCGCTGAAAATATGTTCAGGGGCCGGAAAGCGGCGCGCCCTGACGTCGGCGGCATAGGCGGCGATCGCGCGGTCGGCCTCTGCGCCCAGATCGGCGTAGCGCTTGACGAATTTCGGCAAGAAACTTGTGAAGAGACCAAGCATGTCATCTACCACCAGAACCTGCCCGTCACAATCCGCCGATGCCCCGATGCCGATGGTCGGGATCGGCACGGCGCGCGTAATCTCACCGGCAAGGCCGCCTGGTACTTTCTCAAGAACCACAGAAAACGCCCCGGCCTCGGCCACCGCCATTGCATCATTGCGCACGCGGCCGGAATCGTTGCCGCGGCCCTGCACCCGGTAGCCGCCAAGGGTGTTCACGGCTTGGGGCGTCAGGCCCACATGGCCCATCACCGGAATGCCGCGCTGGGTCAGGAAGGCAATCGTCTCGGCCATATGTTCGCCGCCTTCAAGCTTGACCGCCGCCGCGCCGGTGTCTTGCATCAGCCGCGCGGCATTGCGAAACGCCTGATCGCGGTTTTCTTCATAGGCCCCGAAAGGCATATCAACCACCATCATCGATTTGGTCAGGCCGCGCGCCACCGCCTGACCATGCAGGATCATCATCTCCATCGTCACCTGAAGCGTGGAGGGAAGGCCGTGCAGCACCATACCAACGGAATCGCCCACCAGAACCATGTCGCAATGCGCATCGACCAGCCGGGCGATGGGGGTGGTATAGGCGGTGAGCATCACCAGTGGCTCGCCGCCCTTGCGGGCATTGATGTCGGGGGGACTCGGCTTGCGGGCCTCGCTCATCGCGCTCATGATGCTCTCCTTTGGCAAAGCCCCGTTGACCGATAGTAGCTGCACTGCAGCATGAATTCCAGTCTTACCGCCTTGCTTGCAATTTTGACAACCGAATAAGTGGCAAAGTAATTTGGCCTAAGCGGCTGGACATTCATGCGAAATCTGGGGCCAATTGGCGCGAAGCCAACAAAAGACGGTGTGAGATGACCAATTTTCTGAGACTGACCCCCGAAAGTGCCGCGCCCGAAACCGAGCGCCCGGGCAAGGAAAAACTGATTTCAGGTGATCCGGTATTTACAACATGGAATGCCGAAGAGATTGACGGGCTTTATTGCGGTATCTGGCAATCGACGCCGGGAAAGTGGCGGATTTCCTATGACGAATGGGAATATTGCCGCATTTTGCAGGGGCGTTCGGTGATTACCGCCGATGACGGCACCGAATATCCGCTGGCGGCGGGGGATAGTTTCATCTTGCGGCCGGGGTTCAGCGGCACCTGGGAGGTGATTGAGACCACACGCAAGGATTATGTGATCCGGCTGTGATCCGGGTTTCTCCGGGATGCAGTCGCACCCCGGAGAACAGTCTTTTAGTGTTTGAACGGCTTGATTTCACCGCTGGACAGACGCGAGCTGTAAGAAGCCAGCTCTTGTTTGACCAGTTTCATCAAGAAGTAGAGGGCGGTGATGTTCACCACGGCCATCGCAAAGATCGCAGCATCCGAGAAGTCGATGACGGGGCCAAGATTTGCAGCGGCACCGATGACGACAAAGATGCAAAAGATGATCTTGAACACCAGCTCTGACGTGCTGCCTTCGCC
>JBAUHP010000259.1:0-10726 GCA_049680345.1 Albidovulum sp.
CCAAGAACCACCATGGCAAAGCCGGTCTGGATCCAGATCAAGATGATCATCAAGCATAGACTGTTCCAAAATGGCAGTGTCATCCAGGCCCTTGGCACGCCGCCGAACGCCAGAACCAAAGCGTTCAAAAGGCCGATCTGTTCAGGCCCCGCCCCCGCATAATCATAGATGAATTTCCAGATCACGGCAGCACCGACAAAGGAAATCGCCATCGGCAGGAAAATCAGCAGACGCGCGAAGCTGCCCCACCAGATCCGCGCGCTTAATACCGCCGCCAGAAGGCCAAGGGCGGTCGCCGCCGCAGGCACCACCAATATCCACATCAGATTGTTCCAAACCGCCGCACGAAACCCCGGATCGGCAAAAAGCCAATGGTAATTGGCAAGCCCCACACCCGCCCGATCATGAAATGAGATCCAAAGCGTGGCGGCAAGCGGGTAGATAAGGTAAAGCCCGATGGCCAAGGCCGCAGGCCCCAAAAACAGCCATGGCCGCAACAGTGCCGCGCGCGATGGCAAGGCCCGTTCAATGCACCAATTGCCCCCCCAGTACCACGCAGCGGCACCACCGACTGCAAGCGTAAGGGTAAAGATGCTGGTCCAAAGCTGCACCATCGTCAGGCTTCGCGCCGCTGCGCCATGACAGGGCCCCCGCCTATTTCAACCCATCCCAAGCGGCTTGAACCGCGCCGGCCACCTTTGCCGCAGATGCACCGCCCGCATAATCAACCATAGCCTCCCAAAACGCCCCTGCCCCGATCTTGCCGGGCATCAGATCCGACCCATCAAAGCGAAACAGCGTGGCATTGGCCAATATCTCGCCTTGTTTGCGCATCGTGTCATTGGCATAGGCGTCCGGGTTGACCGATTTGAACGGGGTCAGAAAGCTTGACTGCGCCATCCATATTTCATGCGCAATCGGGGTTTGAAGAAATTCGATAAAGGCGCGGGCGGCGAATGTGTCTTGGGTGATCATCGCAAGCGTGCCCGACCCCAGCACCGGTTGGCCAAGATCCTTGTCCGCATAGGCCGGAAAGTAGAAGAAATCGACGTCACGCCCCAGTTCGGTGCCTTCGGGAAAATACGACGGGATGAAGGATGCCTGCCGGTGCAAATAACATTTCGGCGGTGAGCGAAACAGCCCCTTGGCACTGTCGCGAAAATCGGTAACCGCCACGGCGGCAGCCCCGCCATCGACGTAGCTGTCGTTGCGCGCGAAATCGCCAAAGCCGTCGATTGCGGCCAAGATGCGCGGGTCGTCAAATGCGATCTCATTCGTCACCCATTGGTCGTAAACCTCGGGCGGTTCCTGGCGCAGCAAGAAATCTTCGACCCAATCGGTCGCGGGCCAGCCTTTGGCCCCGCCGGAACCAAGCCCGATGCACCAGGGTGTGCCACCATCGGCAACAATCTGGTCGGTCAGGTTTTGCAAAGCTTCCATGCTTTGCGGCACGCGGTAGCCCGCATCCTCAAAATTCTCGGGCACATACCAGACCAGTGATTTCAGCTCTGCTTTATAGGGAAAGGCGTAAAGTGCAGGCGTGCCGTCCTTGCCCCTGTAGGTGCCAAGGTTGATCCAGCTGTCTGGCGCTGCGTAATTCTGAACCAGCCAGTCGCGGGTTTCACTGCCCAAGGGCGCCAAGAACCCCTTGGCTGCAAGATCCGCGATCAGGCCCGGCTGAGGCAATATGGTAATATCTGCGGGGCTGCCCGAGGCCGTGTCGATAACGATCTGGGTTTCGTAATGTTCGGATGAGGAATAATCGACCACCGCACCGGTGGCTGCGGTAAAATAGGCCAAGACAGTTTCGAACAATATCTTATCTTCGCCCCGCCATGGGCCAAAAACGCTTAGCTCTTGCCCGCTTAGGTTGTGGCCTAACGCAAAGCCATCGAAGCTGGCCCAATTGAATCGCAAGTCTTCACCGGGCGCAAACAGCAAACCTTCTGCACTGGCACCCGAGCAAAGAACCCCCATTGCCGCCGCACATGCGATAGCTTTCTTGATCATTTTCTTCCCCGAATATCCGATGCCCCCACTGCGACACCATCGGTCGCAAGTCGCAAGTGGTGTCATTGCTGCATCATAGTAAGAGGCAAGTCAACTTACCCATAGATTGAACGTCCATATATTCCAATGACTTCAAGGGGCATGGTTCCGCGAAAAAGGCACGGGGCTGGCGCCAACAACCGGACGGTTTCGAGAATTGCGCCTATTCGTGCTGCAATCCGCTGCGAAAGCTTGATGCGGACACTCAAAAGGTCCTATCACCCATGGTGAAGCTCTTTTGCCAACCCCACGAAAGCACCGATGCCCAGATCCGAAACCCACCGCCCGACAACGACGCTTCTGGCTGACATTGGTGGCACCAACACGCGTGTGGCTTTGGCCGAAGATGGCAATGTGGTTCATAAGACCATCCGCCGCTTTGCCAATGCCGGGCGGGCCGGGCTGGATGGCATCTTGTCTGCCTATCTGGATGAGTTTGGCAGACCTGATTGCGCCGGGGCCTGCGTCGCGGCGGCGGGTCTGGTGCAAGATGGCGTGGCAGAGATGACCAATCTTGATTGGGTGATCACGCCCGATGCTTTGCGCGCGGTCACCGGGGCGCAGCATGTGGCGATCTTGAATGATCTGCAGGCCCAGGGCCATGCGCTGGAAGGCTTGCGCGCCAAAAGCCTGCGCATGGTTTTGCCGGGGGCTGCCAGCGCAAGACCCGGCCCAAAGCTGGTGATCGGCGTCGGTACTGGCTTTAACGCCGCAGTCGTTCACCGCCATGCCGGCGGTGTGATGGTCGTCGCCAGCGAATGCGGCCATACCAGCCTGCCGTTGCGCAATGAATCTGACCTGAAGCTTGCCCGGCATATTGAAGCCGTGCATGGCTTTGCAGGCGTCGAAGATGTGTTGTCGGGGCGCGGGCTTGAACGGCTTTATGGCTGGCATTCCAAGGCCCAGAACCCGCTGAGCGCAAGCGCCATAATGGCGCTGATTGCGGCGCGCGACGATCCTGCCGCCAATGCAACGGCGCAAGATTTTGTTACCTTCTTGGGCCGCGTTGCGGGCGATCTTGCCCTTCATCACCTGGCCTATGGCGGCATCTACCTTGTGGGCGGTGTCGCACGTGCCTTTGCCCCCCACCTGACCCCCTTTGGCTTCGACCAGAGCTTTCGCGACAAGGGCCGGTTTTCAGCCTTCCTTGACGATTTCTCTGTGCAGATCATCGAAGATGACTACGCGGCCCTTGAGGGTTGCGCCCGTCATCTGGCCCGCATTTTGGCTGGCTGAACGCATCCGAATTCCGTCAAACCTATCTTAACTGCTGATCGGCTAGTCTTGGGCAACCGGGATCAGCAACAAGCAGTATCATATGACAGGCCCATCACCCTCGCTCGTGCCAGAACCTTTGATCTTGCCCGCGCGGCTTGACCTGACGCAGGCAGAAGCATTGCGGCAAGCTTGTCTTGCGCGCCGGGGGCAACCACTGTGTATCGACGCAGGCGGCGTGCGCCATCTTGGCGCCCTTTGCCTGCAAGTGCTGTTGGCCGCCGCCAAAGACTGGCGCCAGCATGGGCTGGATCTTCAGATCGCGCCAAGGTCCGCTGGCTTTGATGCCGCGCTTGGCACATTCGCGGTGTCACTTTCCGATCTGCAATCCAAGGAGGCGGCATGAGCATTAAGGTTCTGGCGGTCGATGACAGCCGCACCATCCGCGATCTTTTGCATCTGGCCTTGACCGATGCGGGCTATGATGTGGCGCTTGCCGAGGACGGGCAAGATGCGCTTGACCGGCTTGAAACCTATGGGCCTGACGCGATCATATCAGACATCAATATGCCGCGGCTTGATGGATTTGGCCTGATCGAGGCTGTCAGGCAGATCCCGCGTTTCCGGGCGACACCGATCTTGGTGCTTAGCACTGAAAACGCCTCCGAATTGAAAGCCCGCGCCCGTGCGGCCGGGGCAACGGGTTGGATCGTCAAACCGTTTGAGCCTGAAAAACTGATCAAGGCCTTGCAGATGATCGCAGGGTAAGGCGCCTTGATGAACAACACCCCCGACCCTCTTGACCAAATCCGCGCCGGATTCTTCGTTGAATGCGAAGATCTTTTGGAGTCCTTGACGGATGCCATCGCCGCGCCGGATTTCAGCGGTGGTGGTGAGGCGGTCAACATCGCCTTTCGCGCCGTGCATTCGATCAAGGGCGGTGCTTCCTCTTTTGCGATGACCGCCCTTGCCGACTTCGCCCATGGCCTTGAAAACCATCTTGAAGAGCTGCGCAGTGGCGCAAGATCGGCCACACCAGCGATGCTTGGCGATCTGATGCGCGCCGTTGACCATCTGGCCAAGCTGATCACGGCGGCGAAATCGGGCGCTGTCTTGCCCAATGACACCGGACCACTGGCGCAGCTTAACGCGGCCCTCAACCGCGCCGCAGCCCCAGACCAAGACGGCGCGCCTTGGGACATCCGCTTTCGCCCCAGTGTTGAACTTTACCAAAGCGGCAATGAACCCTTGCACCTTTTGAACGCTTTGTCAGATCTTGGCGCGTGTCAGATCAGCTGCGACTTCTCGGCCATACCTTGCATCGCCGAACTGGATGCAGAAAGCGGCTGGCTTGCATGGCACGTCATCTTGCCGTCCCAAACCTCCGAGACGACGATCCGAGAGGTGTTTGATTTCGTCGAGGATGTTTGCGATCTGAGCATCATCCGAAGTCACACTCCGGTTCCGACCCCTGAAGTGGCAAGCGGCAGGCCGTCAGCAGGGCCCGAGGCTGCGACCATGCGTGTGGCGCTGGAGCGTATAGATGAGTTGATGAGCCTCGTGGGTGAATTGGTCATCAGCCAATCCATGCTGGTTCAGATATTGCCAAAAGCGGCACCGCATTCACCCGCCGTCATGGCGGTAGAAGCCTTGGGCGGCCTGACCCGCGATCTGCAAGAAGCCGTGATGGCCATACGCACGCAACCGATAAAGCCGCTTTTTCAGCGGATGGGGCGGATCATGCGTGAAGCGGCCACAACCCTTGGCAAACCGGCAGAGCTGATATGTCGTGGCGAGGCAACCGAGGTTGACCGCCGGATCATAGAACGGCTGGCCGAACCACTGACCCATATGATCCGCAATGCCATTGATCACGGGTTGGAAGACCCCAAGACGCGCGCGGCCGCCGGTAAGCCCGAAAGCGGGGCATTGACACTAAGCGCATCGAACCGCTCAGGCCGGGTGATCATTGAATTATCCGATGATGGCGGCGGTATTGACCGCGACAAAGTCCACAAGATTGCCGTCAAAAGGGGTCTGATTGCGCCCGACACAACACCGACGGACGCCGAGGTTGATGCATTGCTTTTTCATCCGGGCTTTTCCACCGCCGATGCGGTCAGCCTGATGTCAGGGCGCGGTGTCGGGCTTGATGTGGTGCGCACGGCAATCACTGATCTTGGCGGGCGCATCTCTATTCAATCGACGCCGGGCCATGGCACAAGCTTTACGGTTTCCTTGCCGCTGACCTTGGCTGTGATGGACGCGATGGTGGTGCGCGCGGGCGGCCAAAAATTCATCATCCCGCTGGCCGCGATCCTTGAAACCGCCGCCATGAACAGCGCGTCCATCGTTGACGATGGCTTTGGCTCACGCCTTATCCGCTTGCGTGGTCGGTTGTCACCCGTCAGCGATCTGGCCGCCATGCTTGGCTTTGGCGATGATGCGCAAGACGGTGGTATCGTGATCTTGATCAACGACGAAGATGACAACCGCACCGCCTTGCGCGTCGATGATGTGATCGAACAGCGTCAGGTCGTGGTCAAGGCCCTGCGCGAAAACTGCGGAGACGTTGCGGGCATTGCCTCCGCGACCATCCTTGGCGATGGGCGGGTCGCGCTTATCCTTGACCCCGGTGAGTTGATCACCATGGCAAATGCCCCCCGCCCCTTGCGAGAGGCAAGTTGAACATGCTGCCTGCAGACATATCCACAGCGGACGAGCTGATAGAGCTTTTGGCGTTTGAAGCGGCGTCCGAGGCCTTTTTCCTTCCCGTCGGACAGGTAAAAGAGATCCGCAGTTGGTCTGAACCCACGCCTTTGCCCTTGGCCGAACCCGCGATGAAGGGCGTGATCAACCTGCGCGGCACGGTCTTGCCACTTGTCGATCTGGCAACCGCACTTCAGCTTCCCGCAGCTGGGCGCGCGCCGTCCAAGGTGATCGTTGTGCTTGAGGATCGCGGCCGCATCACCGGGCTGATCGTGACACGGGTGATCGATATCATTTCCGTCCCTGCCAGCAGCCTCGAACCCCCGCCTCAAATTTCGGCACATGCCCCGGGGCCGGGTATTGCCGCAATTGCCATTCATGATGGCAAGTTGATCAGGGTCCTTTGCCCCAAGCAGCTTTTCCCCGCAGCGCGGGAGGATGCAGCATGAAACAGCAAGCTTCAGCCGCTGACGAACATGGCGCTTTAACCAAAATCGCGCAAATAGCATTTCATGAGGCAGGCCTATCCTACCGCCCTGAAAACCTAAGCATGATCAAGTCAAGGCTCGGCCCACGGCTGCGCCAGCTTGGGATGAAGGATGTTCACGCCTATCTGGGGTTTCTGAGCCGCGCCGACAGCGCCGATGAACGCCGCGAAATGGTAACAGCGTTGACGACGCATTTTTCCCAGTTCTTTCGCGAGCCGCATCATTTTGACCTTTTGCGGCAAAAGGTCATCGCGCCCCAACTGGATCATATCCGCAACAAGGGTCGATTCCGGCTTTGGTCAGCGGGATGCGCTGATGGGAAAGAGCCCTATTCAATGGCAATGACGATGCTGGATCTATTGCCGGATGCGGCGCAGTTTGACATCCGCATCCTGGCAACCGATGTGGATCACAAGGTTCTGGCACGCGCCCAAAATATCGATTTCCCCGCAGATTGCGCCAAAGATGTGCCGGTTTGGGCCAAGCAAGGTTTTTCGCGTCGCGATGATCAATTTTGCATAGCGCCGAACGTCTCTGCGTTGGTTGGCTTCAAACAACTGAACCTACATGCGCCCTGGCCCATGCGCAGGGCGTTCGATGCCATCTTTTGTCGCAATGTGTTGATCTATTTCAGTTCTGACGATCAGATCAAGATCATCAAACGGTTCGCGGCCGCCCTGAAGCCCGGAGGCTGGCTTTTCTTGGGTCATTCAGAGCGCCTGCCCGATGCCTGTCGTGCGATCTTCGCACCGGCAGGTGTCACAAGCTATCGCAGCGCGCAAAATTGTGCCGAGGGACAAGGATGACCCGTTCCCCCGCGCCTTGCGTTCAACCGCTTCATCAATTGGCCGCCCGTATCGGCGAAGAGCTTGACGCCATGGGGCAGCTATCCTTGTCCGTGCAGCATGCCATGTCGCAGTGTACGGGCACCATGGGGCGTGATCCAGAGGTGATGAATGCCCTGCAAGGTATTGACCGGATAAGTCAGAGTTTGGCCGAACTTGCACGGTTGATGCAATATGTCAGTCAGACAACCCCGCAAGGAATATCTTTGCCAAGTGCTGCTTTGCAAGAAAATCTCGCACTTCGTGACATGACGAAACGCCTGTTGGCAAAGGCCCCGCAAGAGCCCCAGAGCGACGATACAGTCCTGGCCGGGGACGTCACCTGGTTTTGATCGACGGTGCGCGGGTATCAAAGAGCCGCACGGCCCGCTGGTTTGACCAGGGACACGCCCGTCTTGTGCGCAGTGCACGTCTGTTTCAGAATGTCTGCCGCAAGCGCATCCAGCGGCAAAGCCGCCTCGGCGGCACCGGCCGCGATCGCCGCACCGGGCATGCCGAAGATCGTGGCACTTTCGCGGGCCTGCACCAAGCAGCGCGCACCGGCTTTCCGCAGCGCCAGCATCCCCGTCACACCATCGCGCCCCATTCCAGACAGCAATACCGCCACAACACGCTTTGCCATAGGCACCGCCGATACAAACATGGCGTTGACCGATGGGCTGGGGTCAAGCCGATCACCACCGGTTGAGCACAACAGTCGAACCGCACCGCCCATCCCGGCACGGACCCCCAGGCTGCAATCCCCGCCCGGCGCAAAGTAAATATGCCCCGGCTCTACCAACTGGCCCGGTCGGCCAAGGCACACCTTGGGGCGCACCAGCCCATCAAGCCGGTCGGCAAAGCGCGTGATATAGGATGCAGGCATATGTTGCGCGACAACTATTGGCGGCCCATCTTTCGGGAAACCGGCAAAAAGCTCCTCCAGGGCCGTCACGCCACCAGTCGATGCGCCGATCATCACCAGATGATTGTTCCAGCAAAACGGGCGGTCCGCGACAGGCTTGGGCTTCGCATGAAGCGGCGGCATTGGCCGTGCATGGGCGGCCTCAAACACCCTATCGGCAAGGTGGCCATAGCCCGCCATCATCAATTCGGGTGACTTTTCAAGGCAATCAACGGCGCCCAGGCTTAACGCCTCGATCGCAAGCTGGCTGCCTTTTGGCGTCAGACCTGACAGCATGACCACCGGCATTGGGCGCAGCCGCATGATACGGCTTAAGAATTCCAGCCCGTTCAGACCGGGCATTTCTATATCAAGGGTCACAACATCAGGGATCAAGGCTTTGATCAGCTGGCGGGCTTCAGCGGCGTCGCCAGCACAGCCCACAACGCAAAGGCGCCTGTCGCAAGCCAACTGCGCCGCAAGCAGGCGCCTTTGTGTGGGCGAGTCGTCAACGATCAGAACCTTAACCGGCATCTGACAAGTCATTGACCGCAAGACTTGGGTGAGGTCGCGAGGTCAAAATTCATCCCAATCCTCGGCCACTGCGGCATTGCCATCAAAGTCTTTCTTTGCTGCAAGATATGTGCCGTCCCGCACCGCATCCAAGGTCGCCCAATCCCCTTGCCGATGAACGCCCTTGCCGCCATGCGGTTTTGCCCCATCAAATACGCCGGCAACGTGAAAGCGCGCGGTGGTGGATGTGAGCGCTTCTGCCTCGGCCTTAAGCCGCTGGCCGGCAACGGCGGTTTCGCCAAACAAAGCATTGTTTTGCTGGGTCGCATGATCAATCTGATTGACCGCAATATTGATCTCGGCAAGCCCCGCGGATTGTTCTTTGGCCGCGACCGTTATATCGTCCATTCGTTGGGCAATATGGCCGACCGAACCCACAATATCTTCAAGCGCCTGCCCGGTTTGACCGACCAATCCAACCCCGCGTTTGACCTGGCTAGAGGCATCGGTAATCAGCGCGTCAATCTCTCGGGCGGCATCGGAAGAGCGTTGCGCGAGGGCCCGGACCTCAGTAGCGACAACCGCAAAACCCCGCCCGGCGTCCCCCGCTCGCGCCGCTTCGACCCCGGCGTTGAGCGCCAGCAGATTGGTCTGGAAGGCGATATCCTCAATGACGCCGATGATCCGCGCGATTTTCCCGGAAGATTGCTCTATCTCTCCCATCGCGGCGACGGTTTCGCCAACCACCTTCCCCGAAGCCTCGGCCGATGCACGTGCAGCGCTGACCACAACACTGGCCTCGGCCACGCCGGTTGCCGCCGATTGCACAGAAACGGTCAATTGATCCAGCGCTGCGGCCGTTTGTTCAAGCGTTGCAGCTTGCCGTTCGGTGCGACGTGACAGATCGTCAGACGCCTTTGCAATGTCGCAAACCTCTTGATTGATGGCGGCCGCATTGGTGATCACGGTCGCCATTGCCTGCCCCAACCGTTCCACGGCCATGTTGAAATCAAGCCGCAGCGTTTCATAATCTTCGTCGAAAGCATCATCTATACGAACCGTCAGATCGCCGTCGGAGAGATTGCGCAGATGAATGCGCAAGGCCTCAACCACCTGTGATTGTGCCTTCTCCATCGCGCGGCGCTGATCTTCCGCCTGTCGCAAGTCAAGCTCGGCTTGCGAGACATCTGTGCCCATCAACAACACCGACAGCAACTTTCCGTCGCGGTCATGCACCGGCGCAAAGCCGCCATCAATGGTCACTTCTTGGGGGCCACCATAATCCATCCAGAACCGGCCAAAGACCGATTCCCCCTTGATCAGCCGGCCCCAGACAGAGCCATTCGCGGCCACAAGATCAGCATTATAGTTCATGACATCGTCATGCATCACGCCAAGAAGTTCTTGTTCTTGACAGGCCAGCAATCCGCAGATCGTTGCATTGGCACGGATCAAGTGCCCCTTTGCGTCGAATTCCGCCACCGCCATCTGGCGATCAATCGCGGTCAGGATCGCGCGGTTTTTGCCTTCGACAGTCACGTCGCGCCACTCGATGACAAATCCGATGCACCCGCTGCCGTCAAGCAGCACCTGATTGATATCAAGCGCGAAACGTACCGCTCCGACCGCGAATTCCAAGTTGCAAGGTTGGCCGCCCCCCTGGTCCAGCTGTGCATCGCTCCAGGCATCGTGCCCGAACAATTCACCGATGGTTTTGCCAAGGATAGTTTCAGCCGCAAAGTCGGGGTTGAGTTTGCGCAGCTCGTCAAGATGGGTTTGCACCAACAAGACCGCGGAGGGGTTGATATAGGTGATGCGCCGGTCACGGTCGACGGTCATCAATGCGGCCGATGACCCCTCGAATGCCGCACTTTTGAACGCCCCGTCGCGCGCGACGTCGGCCGCCGCCGCCAGGCCCTTTCGAAAGGTTTCAAGTGCGCTGACAATCGTGCCAATCTCATCCCGTCGTTTGGTTGCAACGTCACCGCCACTATAGTCGCCCGATGCAATCCGGCGCATTGCCG
>JBAUHP010000260.1:0-23605 GCA_049680345.1 Albidovulum sp.
GCGAAATGAACCCGGAACAGCTGTGGGAAACCACGCTTGACCCCTCGGCCCGCACGCTATTGCAGGTCAAAGTCGAAGATCTGGCCGAGGCCGATGACATTTTCACCAAGCTGATGGGCGATGTGGTAGAGCCGCGCCGCGAATTCATCCAGCAAAATGCATTGAGCGTCGAGAATTTGGATTTCTGATTTGATTGCTGGCCGCCCAAGGTCGCAAAACAACCCCATGCCTGCGCAATAGATCCCAATAACATTGGGGGCGCGGGTAATCAGATGTTAATCACTTTGCTGAATCTTTGATCTCAGAAATCAAAGAAGGATGCGTAATGCGTGGACCGGCCATTCTGATAGCCCCGCTTACAACCCTGGCGCTGACGGGCTGTATTGACCCTGCCAATTACAGAACCGATCCCGTTCAGGTGCCGACAAAGCAAGGGGTGGTCGTCTGCCAACTATACACGACCCAAACAGTGCTTTGGGACGAGGCGATTTCCGCCCCACCAAGCATGTCAATCGAGGCTGCTGACGCGATCTGCAAGGCAGAGGGCAGGCGCAACGCTGCTGCCCTTTGAGCTTGCGCAAGCGATCTGGCCGCACCAATCCCCCCGCAACTTCCCCCAAGTTTCGACAGACCGAGCAAAAGGGTGCAAAGGTGACGAAACGGCGCACGGACATGGCCACCGCAGACATGATCGGACATTCTTGAAAATCAATCTGGTGCCGCAAGAGGGTATTGAATGCCAAATCACGCGTTCTCAGGTGATCGCAAACTCACAACAAACCTCATATTTTTCAGCGAAAAAGCAATCGAAGCCCATCTCAATCGTTCCCAACGCATACCATATGTTGGGGTGGATGGAGAGGGGTATTGAAAGCCAGCACTTCACAAGCTCTCCGCAAGGCGGGTCGAAAAGGCCGCGCCCGGAAAATACTCGGATGGCGGATGGCCTTTGGTTCGTTAAGCGTGACGGCGGTGGAGCGCAATGCCTTTGATGAGGTCAGCGTTAAAGAGGCTAGGCAGAGCGCTGCGAAATGGCGCGAAGTTGTCCGCGCCGGTCAAGACCCTATCAAAGCGCGAAAAAAGCTGAAACGTGAGGCTGCCCGCGCCAGTTATTCTTTGACTGCGGCAGCCCAAGAGGCTTTCGAGGTGAATAAAGCCGAATTGAAGGGCAACGGAAAAGGCGAAAGCCCTCTTGGGGAAATCACGGCGCGAGCCCCAAAATATCCCGGCTCTGCCTTGGATCGAAGTGCCTGCGTTCAATGACAGCCTTGATGACGGTACGGTTACGAATCTGGCCCTTCGACTTCTTTTCCACACAGCACTGCGATCAACACCGATCCGGTTTTGCCGCCTTGACGAGATTGAGGGCGACGCGTGGACTGTCCCGGCTGCAAATATGAAAGGGCAAAGTGAATGATTTCCGCGTGCCGCTTTCAAAGGAAGCGTTGGCGGCTATCGAGCAAGCCAAACCCCATGGCCGCGTGGGCTTTCTGTTCCCCAATGTCAGACGCGGTGTAAATTCAGGTGCAACCATGAGCCGTTTGATGGAACGTTAGGAAGTGACCGCCGCACCCACGGCTTTAGATCAAGCTTCAGGACGTGGTGCGCTGAAGCAACCGACACAACAGGATCGCGCTGTGGCCGAATGGGCATCAAGGCGGTTGTAGACAAGAACGTGCGGAGTTACCCAGAGTTGAAAGGCATCTCCCACGAAGAGCTTGCGTTCGAAGCAGACTTGCGCCGGACCTATGTCAGCGGCGTCGGGCGTGCAATACGATATCCGACTGTACTCATCGTCGCAAAACTTGCGGAAGCGCTGGGCGTATCGCCATCTAAGCTTCTGGAAATAAAAGAATAGTCTTAGAGGAATGGTGCCGCTGATAGGACTCGAACCTACTACCCCATCATTACGAATGATGTGCTCTACCTGATGAGCTACAGCGGCGGGCGGGCCCTATTATGGCCCTACTAATTGTACTCTCTTGCCTCGAACCTGTTGGTTTTGCAAGCCATTATCGCGGGGGCCCGCTAATTACGAATGCGATGCTCTACCAACTGAGCTAGTGCGACCCTAAGCCCCTACTATGGCCGAGATGGCTAATCGTCAAGCCCTTGGCTTGTGTGTCCGCCTTGCGCCATTTCTAACCATTTCCTTGGCCGCTGACGTCGACTGCTTAAAGAGTAGGATCACGTGAAACGGCGCCACCTTGCTGTTTGTGACACGAACAATCCCACCCTAACCCGCTGATTTATCTCGGGGAAGATCGTCGATAAACTCGGCATCATAAACGGCGGCGCGCTGGTCTGAGTTTATGGAAGCAGCGTCATCCTCTGGTTTTTGTTCCTGCTTGATCTCGTTTGATCCCACAACCAATGGCAGCAAATCGGTGCTGGTCACCGAGGTTGCCGCATGTTCAGGCTCGCGCCAGCTAAGCGTATCAAAGCCACCACAGCTATCGCAAACCGGCGACCAGACAGCATTAATGTGCTGGCATTTTTCGCATACCCATTCAGGCCCGCGACTTGCAGATAAGGCTCGCGTCAACCAGCCGCGCACCACCGCATCATCGCCACCCTCACCCCGTTCGATCGCGGCCATAATCGTAAGCGCCCGGGTCGTTGGATGCGTTTCAAGAAGATCGCCCAGCGCGCGACGGGCTGCTGGGAAATCTTCTGCGACAAGATTGATCTCGGCCTTCAAAAGCCGCGTCTCTTCATGGTCGGGGTTAAGTGCAAAAAGCTGCTCAAACCGCTTGAGCCTTGCAAGCGGCGTTTCATCAGGAACCAGCGCTGCGAATGCCGCGGCCAGATCAGGATGCGGCTGAACCTGCCAGGTCTTCTTGAGGATGCGCAGCGCATACTTCGGTTTGCCCGCCGAAATGTAGCCATGGGCTGCCATTACGGCGGCCGGGGTCAGATCGGGCGATTGCTTATTGGCGGCAATTGCCGCCTCTCGCGCCTCAATCGAGGCATCGTCAGAGATCACCGTCTTGGCCTCTTGCAACGCCAAGATCGCATCACGGCGGCGATGAACGTCACGTGGCAAATCCCCGTGCTTCAGCTTTGCCGCCAGAACGCGCCGCGCACCGGCCCAATCGCCAGTGGTGGATTGCAGCCCAAACAGCGTATCTTGAACCTCTTTGTTCGAAGGCTTCATCAAGAACGCCTTCTCCGCAAGGCGGCGCGCAGTTTCCGTATCGCCCGCAGCAAGCTTTTGTTTCATCAAGCCGCGCACGCCAACAAAGCGGGTTCGGTCATCGCCCAAGAGGCGTTTGTAGACTTCCCCGGCCTTGCGCACATCACCCGCCATTTCAGCGGCCTGTGCAGTCAAAAGATTTGTAAGCTCCGGCTTGCGCAAGAATTTCTCGGCCCGTGCCGCTTGCGAAATAGCCGACTGCCCGTCGCCCGAGGCCAGCGCCATCATGCCTTCAGATAGGGCCATATAGCCTTTGCGTTCGCGATTGCGGTCAAAATACCGGCTGATCGCAGTCTCATCCCCGTTGATAAACCGTAGCACCGCTATCATCAGACTAAGCAGTTTGAGAACCAACCAAAGGATGGCAATCGCGACCACAACGCCAATCAAAAACTGCACCGGTCCCAAGGTGAATTCTTGATTGGCGATCGCAATGCGAACCCCGCCGCCCGTATCGCCAAGATAGCTGGCAAGCAACGTCGCCGCCGCAACAGCGGTCACAAAAATCGCGATTTTGACAAAGGACCAAATCATAGTACCGTACTCATTCCATATCCGCCGCCAACGCAGCTATTGCCGCGGCCGCTGCCAGTCGGCGTTCGGCAAGGCCAGTCCATTCCGCCAAACGCGCACGTCCGGCCTCTGGCAGTGTCGCTATTTCAACCAACGCGGTTTTAAGATCTCCAGTGCCCAGGGCGGCCTCAGCACGGCTCAATATCGCGTCAGGGTCTTCACCGGCCCGCGGTGTCAATGATCTTGCGCCGGTTTGGCTTCGCACAAAGGCCGTCAACCGATCAGCAAGACCACCATCTACCGTTTCGGCTAGGGATGCGGCCAGTGCCGCGCGCGCGGCAGCCGGAAAGCTTTGCCGCAAGGCCGTCTGTGTAGGCACCCCCTGCGCCTGCGATGCCAAGGCCTCTGGCACCGTCACCCCAGCCGCCGTCATTTTTTTCAACGGCCCGTCCAAGGCGGTGCCAGCTTCAAACGCGGCCTTCAGCTCACTCAGCGCGGCACCCAGTTGCGCTTGCTGCGCCATTGCTTCGGCCTTCGCCTTGACCTGTGCGGCATCCTCTTGGGCCGCCAGGGCTTGCTGCGCGGCGGCTTCCGTTGCTGCCGCCACCTGCGCGGCAGAGGCTGCGGCAGAGGCTGCGGCGGCACCCGCCGGTAGGGATTCCAATGCCTCTAACTGCGTTGTGAGGGCGGCTATCCGAGCCTCAAGCGCTATTTGGCGGCCTTCCAATTCACCGACCGCCTGTACCACCGCTTTATTTTCCGCCTCCAAATCTGCGCGCAAGGTATCATTCGCAGCAGAATTATCCGCGCCTTGCGGTATGGCGGCCAATGCCCCGGCAAGGTCGGTCAACCGTTTGTCATGATCAGACAATCGCTGGTCGACACCGGCAGATCCGCCAATTCCAAGCGCCTCCGGGTAGGTCGTTGCCAAATAGACGGCTGCACCAAATCCCAGACCCGTCGCAATGGCACCGCCAAAAAACAAAGGCCAGAAACCGCCGCGGCGTTTTTCTTGCGGTATTGGCAATGCACTTGAACCGGTATCATCAACCGTATCGGATGCAGCAGGCACCGGTTCAAGATTTACCTCATCTGCGACAGAATCTGGTTCTGAATCGGGTGCCAAATCTGGCGCAGACTGCGCAGGCTCTTCTGCAACGGCTTCGACAATCTCTTCTGGCAACACCGGCGAAACATCATCTGTCTGGGCATTGTCGGCTTTCTTGGTTCGCGCCATGCTGCCCTCCTTAATTCCACCGACGGCTTTATCGATACGCATCTACGTTCTTAATCTAATATCGCGCTGACCACCACTCAAGCCAAAGCGGCTGGATTCGCAAAGTGTTGCATGACTTCCAGTATAGCTTCGCTGTCAGGCCGCATCGACACAAGCAGTTTCGCAGGCTTCAAGCCATTTGCAGTCTCTGCAACTTCAGGGCTTAGCGCTGCGATCCAAATGGGGGCCACGCAATCACTTCCGACCTGTGCCGCAAGAAGCCGCGCCGAACGTCGGGAAAAAAGCGGCAAAATGACCGGGCCGTCTGAACGAAGCAGCACCCGCGCCTTGGACGACAGTTCCATGGGTCGCTGATCGTAAGCCGTAACAGAAACAGTCTCTATTCCAGTAGAAAACAGCATTTCTTCTATGTCATGCGCAACATGAACCCCATGCACATAAAGCAAGCGCATGCCGCGCCCGCCATCCAGGATTTTGCGGACCAGGCCCGGCGCATCACCGGGGCCCTGAACCACGCAGAATCCCGCATCATTTGCGGATTGTGCCGTACGCGGCCCAACGCACCAAGCTTGTAATCGCCGATCAGGGCTATGTCGGACGAACGCCTGAACAGCCGTCTCGGATGTAAAAATCACACCATCGGCCGCATCTGCATCTATTTTTGGGTTCAGCCAGACCGTCCGCATCAGGGGCGCAATCACCACCGGCCAATCGGCCCCAAAACGCGCCCGAAACTGCGCCGCGAACCGTTCCGATGCCTGTTTGGGTCGGATAAGAAGAAGCGTCGGGCGTTCCAAATCAACCTCCCATGGGATTGTGCGGCGGCTAACCCGGTGTTACCCCCGCCAATGACATCACGCAACGGCAGAGCGATGACCCACGCCATCACATTTCTTGGGCTGGAAAGCAGCTGCGACGATACCGCAGCCGCAGTGGTGCGCCTTGCGGATGGCAAAGCCACGATCTTATCATCCATCGTTATAGGGCAGACTGCCCTGCACGCCGACTTTGGCGGAGTCGTCCCGGAGATCGCAGCCCGCGCCCATGCTGAAAAGCTTGATCATTGCGTGGAGGCCGCTCTCGAAGAGGCAGGTCTAACCCTTGGCGGTCTGAACGGTATCGCCGTAACCGCCGGGCCGGGGCTGATTGGTGGGGTTTTGTCTGGTGTGATGTGCGCTAAGGGGCTTGCCGCCGGATCTGGATTACCACTGGTTGGCGTAAACCATCTTGCGGGCCATGCGTTAACACCGCGCCTGACCGATGGACTGGCCTTTCCCTATCTGTTGCTTTTGGTCTCTGGCGGCCATTGTCAGTTCTTGATCGCCCATGCCCCAGACCGATTCACCCGCCTTGGCGGCACCATCGACGACGCCCCGGGCGAGGCTTTCGACAAAACCGCCAAGCTTCTTGGCCTGCCGCAACCCGGCGGCCCGGCGGTTGAGGCTGCGGCTAGAACCGGTATCGCCAAACGCTTTGCCTTCCCGCGTCCGCTTTTGGACCGGCCCGGATGCGATATGTCATTCTCGGGCCTGAAGACCGCGCTGCTGCGCACCCGCGATGCGGTTGTGGCCGAAAATGCCGGGATGACGCTGCAAGACCGCGCCGATCTTTGTGCAGGTTTCCAAGCCGCCGTTTGTGACGTGCTGGTCGAGAAATCGCGCCGTGCGATCGGCGAATACCTGACACTTGCGCCCCTAAACCCCGCGTTTGCCGTGGCCGGCGGCGTTGCGGCGAACCAACGCATTCGGGCCGGATTAGAGACACTTTCTATTGGCCTCGGCCTGCGCTTCACCGCACCGCCACTTTCACTTTGTACCGATAATGCGGCGATGATTGCCTGGGCCGGGATCGAGCGCTTCCAACTGGGCCTGATAGATGATTTCGACCTTGCAGCGCGGCCGCGCTGGCCCTTGGATATGTCGCAGCCCGGCATGTTGGGCTCGGGCAAGAAGGGGGCCAAGGCATGAAGATTGCGGTTTTGGGGGCAGGCGCTTTTGGCACGGCCCTGGCCATAACCTTGTCGCGTGGGGGCGCGCCCATTGGCCTTTGGTCCCGCGATGCGGCGCAGGCGCATGTGATGAATGAGACCCGCCAAAACGCCAAGCGTCTGCCGGGGGTGGATCTGCCCGCCTCACTCATGGTGTCGGCCGATATTGCGACATTCAGCGCCGCCGACATCTTGTTGCTTGCAATGCCGATGCAAAAGTTGAGCGGATTTCTTGCCAGCCATGCAAAGATTCTCAACAGGCGCACGTTGGTTGCATGCGCCAAGGGCATTGATCTTACCTCTGGCCTTGGACCGTCAGCGATTATGACCAAAGCTTGCCCGGAATCCGTAGTGGCGGTTCTGACCGGGCCCAGCTTTGCGACCGATATCGCAAAAGGACTGCCCACAGCATTGGCGTTGGCCACCGCCGATGATGCCGATGGGGCGCGGTTGCAAACAGCCCTCGCAACCCCAACTCTGCGGCTTTACCGGACCACCGACATTATCGGGGCAGAGCTTGGCGGTGCGCTGAAGAATGTCATCGCAATCGCCGCTGGTGTCGTCATCGGTGCGGGTCTGGGCGACAGCGCCCGTGCCGCCGTGATGACCCGCGGCTTTGCCGAGATGAACCGTTTGGGCCAAAAGCTGGGCGCCACGCCCGAAACTCTTTCGGGACTTTCAGGCCTTGGCGATCTGGTGCTTACTTGCACCTCTGCCCAATCGCGCAACTTTGGCTTTGGATACGCAATGGGCGCTGGTGCGAGCTTTGATCAAACCACTACGGTCGAGGGGGTTGCGACCGCCAAAGCAGTCTCTATTCTGGCCAAAAACCGCGACCTTGAGATGCCAATTGCAGAAATGGTAGCGGCCCTCTGCGCCGGAGATCTGAACGTTAGTGACGCCATAACCGCGCTTTTGTCGCGCCCGCTTAGGAAGGAATAACATATGCTTTTTGCCGTCATCTGCCGCGATAAACCGGACCATCTGCAGGTTCGTGTTGATACCCGCACCGCCCATCTGGCCTATATTGAACAAACCGGCATCGTCAAAATGGCGGGTCCCTTTCTTGAGGCGGGCGAGATGTGCGGATCCTTAATCGTGATTGAAACCGATAGTCTTGCGGCAGCCAAAGCATGGGCAGCGGGCGATCCGTACAAGGCCGCCGGGCTTTTTGCGGATGTGACCGTGACGGAATGGAAGAAGGTAATTGGGTGATGGCATATTGGCTTTTCAAATCTGAACCCGACGCCTGGAGCTGGGATCAGCAGGTGGCCAAGGGTGCGGCTGGCGAGGAATGGAACGGGGTGCGCAACTATCAGGCACGCAACAACATGCGGGCGATGAAGATCGGTGATCTGGGGTTCTTTTATCATTCCAACATCGGCAAGGAAGTGGTCGGCATTGTAGAGGTTTGCGCCCTATCGCAACCCGACAGCACGACCGATGATCCGCGCTGGGACTGTGTGCACATCAAAGCGGTGAAGCCGCTTAAACGTCATGTAACTTTGGAAGAAGCAAAATCCGACCCGCGTCTTGCCGAAATGGCGCTGGTCAAGAACACCCGATTGTCGGTGCAACCGGTAACCGAGGCAGAATGGCAGATCATCTGCGAGCTGGGTGGCCTTTAAGATTGTAGACCAAGAGCGCATTCATCGGCATGATACCGACAGTTGGTACTTTTCTGGGGGTATTTGATGGAACTGATCAGTGTGATTGTGGCAGCTGTTGCGGCCTATGCTTTCGGCGCGGTCTGGTACATGTCACTTTCCGGGCCGTGGATTGCTGCATCGGGTGTTGCGTGCGGTAGCGACGGCAAGCCCGCGAACAAAAGCCCGACGCCATTCATAATCTCGGCGGTTGCGATGCTGGTTGTTGCTGGAATGATGCGCCATATGTTCGGCATGGCGGCCGTTGATACGGTTGGAAAAGGCCTGATCAGTGGTTTCGGCCTTGGCGCGTTTATCGCACTTCCGTGGATCGTGACCAACTATGCTTATTCGGATCGACCCAAAGCACTTACCATGATCGACGGCGGATTTGCGGTGATCGGTTGCACGATCATCGGTCTGGTTCTTTCACTGCTATGAAAACGTCAAAGGGCCCCGGACACCCGACCGGGACCCTTTGCCACCCCAAGTGCACCCCTGCACCGCGCGTGACTGTCTAAGGTCTCGGCCATCCTGGCCTGTTGCGTTGAAGTTACCCTCAACGACGTCCGCTGGTCAAGCGCGGGTTTTCGAAGTTTTTATTAAAAACAAGTAGTTAATAAGGTTTTACAGGGAACTTTGGAGGCAGCCACTTGCGCCTCTGCCTCCAAATAATCGCTTATTTATAAACGGCTTCTTTGCCGAAATGCTTGGTCAGCATGTAGTAAACCACGGCGCGGTACTTGTTCCGCTCGGACTTACCATAGGTTTCAAGTACGGAATCGATTGCGTCAGAAAGCTGTGGCCCGTCTTTCAGGCCCAATTTCTTGATCAGGAAGTTATTCTTGACCGTTTCAATCTCGGCCGGTTGACCGGCTGCAACGGTCGCTGCGTCGGCATTATAGATTGCCGGGCCGCAACCAATGGTCACTTTCGTCAGCAAAGCCATATCCGGATTCATCTTGCATTTGTTCTTGAGATCATCCGCATATTTGGCGATCAACTCGTCTCTCTTGCCCATTTTACTCCACCCTATTTCGAACGCTTCGCGCACACTAAAAGGTAGCCCAACTGCTACCATGACGCGACCATAACGTTTAACGAGGGAAAATTGCAAAGTGAAACATTCAAGAGCTTTCGCCCTTGAGTGTTTTGGGGGCAAATTGCCCCCAAAACCTATTTATCAGTAGCGGTAATGCTCTGGCTTATAGGGGCCCTCTACCGGAACGCCGATGTAATCGGCCTGGTCTTTGCGCATTTCGGTAAGCTTCACGCCAATGCGGTTAAGATGCAGGCGGGCGACTTTTTCATCCAGATGTTTGGGCAGAATGTATACGCCAGGCTTATACTCATCACCTTTCGTCCAAAGTTCGATCTGCGCCAGAACCTGGTTGGTGAAGCTTGCCGACATAACGAAAGACGGGTGGCCCGTTGCATTGCCAAGGTTCAGCAAACGGCCCTCTGACAACAAGATGATCTTATTGCCCGACGGCATTTCGATCATATCCACCTGTTCTTTGATGTTGGTCCATTTGTGATTCTTAAGTGCGGCCACCTGAATTTCATTGTCGAAATGGCCGATATTGCCAACGATCGCCATGTTCTTCATCTCGCGCATATGCTCGATACGAATCACATCTTTGTTGCCGGTGGTGGTGATGAAGATATCGGCGCGGGCCAATTCATCTTCCAAAATCACAACCTCAAACCCGTCCATTGCCGCCTGAAGTGCGCAAATCGGGTCAACTTCCGTGACCTTAACCCGCGCACCCGCACCCTGAAGCGAGGCGGCAGAGCCTTTGCCAACATCGCCGTAACCGCACACGACGGCGACCTTACCGGCCATCATCGTATCGGTGGCGCGACGGATGCCATCAACCAGCGATTCCTTGCAGCCATACTTGTTGTCGAACTTAGACTTGGTGACGGAATCGTTCACATTGATCGCCGGGAAAGGCAGTTGGCCCTTCTTGTGCAGATCATAAAGGCGATGAACGCCGGTTGTGGTTTCTTCCGACACGCCTTGGATCGCATCCCGAACCTTGGTGAACCAGCCGGGGCTTGCGGCCATCCGCTTTTTGATCTGGGCAAAGATCGCCTCTTCTTCTTCCGAGGTCGGCACTTCGATCAGGCCGGTTTCGCCGGCCTCGACCCGTGCACCCAAAAGAACATAAAGCGTGGCGTCGCCGCCATCGTCCAAGATCATATTGGCGCCTTCAGGGAACAAGAAGGAGCGGTCGAGATAATCCCAATGCTCGACCAGTGTCTGGCCCTTAACCGCAAAAACCGGCGTGCCGCCTGCGGCAATCGCCGCAGCCGCGTGATCTTGGGTTGAGAAAATGTTGCATGACGCCCAGCGCACATCTGCACCCAGTGCGGTCAGCGTTTCAATCAAAACAGCCGTTTGAATGGTCATATGCAGCGAACCTACGATTCGCGCGCCTTTCAGTGGCTGAGACGAGCCGAACTCTTCGCGCAGCGCCATCAGGCCCGGCATCTCGGTTTCGGCAATATCAAGCTCTTTGCGGCCATAAGCGGCCAGGGCAATATCTTTGACAATGTAGTCTTGCGGCATAAGCCTAACTCCTGCAAATTTGGTTGGCGGTCAGATAACAATAAAAGCGTGACACTGCAATCAGGCGCTGAATTCTGCGCGAAGCGGACGTCAATCGCGGCGAACGGCCTTGCCTCGTACCAAAACCTGCAACAATGCGGGCATATGATCGAGCCCCCGCCCGACGAGGAGGGCGATCAAGAACACAACCGCCGGTGAACCGACATAAAAAACAAGATAGCTAAGCTGATGTTCATCACCGACGAAGGCCGTCCAGAATGCCCAAAAGAACCCAATAACCGGCACATGCGCCAAAAACGCCAAAAAGCTGTTCCGACCCAGCCGCGCCAGTCTGTCAGCGCTCGCCACCCTGACCGCAGACGCCGTAAGCGACAGAACCAAAAACCCCACACCGAAGCGCCGGACAATGTCAGGAAAGTCCCCCAAAATGGCCACACGCCCGGTGCCGGTGTTCGGTAACAAGAAACCGACCCCAACCAGCAAAAACCCCAGCGGAAGTGCGACTTCGGGCCGGGACAGCCGAGAAATTGATACGCCCCTATGGGCCGCCAATGCCCCAAGCATCATGAACAGCAAGACGTTCGGCCTAAACAGTATCGGCGCGCCAAGCCCGGTTGCGGCCAAAACACCACAGGCCGCAATCACCGGCACCGGATAGGTTTGTAGGGGCCGCGAAGCCATTCGCACTATGGCTGCCGAAATGAAAAGATCGCGCAAGAAAAAAAGCGACCGATTTGCCGTTGGCCCGGTCAGACCGCTCCACGAATTGAACAATTCGGGCAATGTAGCCCCTATTTGGTTGATGGAGGACGATTCCTCCCCCGTAATTGTCTCTTTTCTGGCCGCCAGAAGGATGAAGACCGCACTCCAAAACAGCATCGGCACCATGACGCTGGTAAACCTGTCGCGCATCAATTGAAGGAACGGTCGGTGGATGCCCTTGATCCACAGCAGATAGCCGCTGACAAAGCTAAGGGTAGTGACACTAATGCGGCCCAGCGTTTGACCTAAGACATCGCCAACAATTTCCAGCCGTCCTTCATGAATCAGCGAGGGAAGCGAAAGTCCGGGGCTGACATGCACCCACATCATAGAGATAATGCAAAACACCCGGAGGATCTCGATTTGGGCGCTTTCTTTTCTATCCAGCAACTTTCAGCTCCAGGCCAAGGCTTTAAGATTCGCATCAAACGTGCGAAACGAGCCCCTTCCCATGTATTGGCATGCGCAATAGGGCACCCCTCTGTCAATAACAAGCCGCCGGAAAGAGAAGCAGCATGAAGACGCCCCGCGCCTGGCAACGAATGCTTTCGGGCCGTAGGTTGGACCTGCTTGACCCGACGCCCGTAGATATCGAGGTTGAGGATATCGCGCATGGCCTGGCCTTCGTCGCCAGATGGAACGGCCAAACCCACGGCGATTGGCCCTATTCGGTGGCCGAACATTCACTTTTGGTCGAAGACATCTTCACCCGCCTTAATCCCGGCATTTCGCCCCGATGGCAGCTTGCAGCGCTTTTGCATGACGCGCCGGAATATGTGATTGGCGATATGATCAGCCCGGTGAAGGCGGCCGTTGGACCGGGGTATGGGGCGCTTGACGAGCGCCTGACCGCCGCCATTCATCTTCGGTTTGGCCTGCCCGCCCAGTTGCCCGCCGCGATCAAGAAGGAAATCAAGCGCGCGGACAAAATCTCTGCCTGGCTTGAGGCTGTCCAGATCGCCGGGTTTTCGCGCAGCGAGGCCGACCGTTATTTTGGCCGCCAGCCGCACGCAGATATCGGCACCCTTGAATTGCGCTTGTTGCCGCCCGCTGATGTGCGCGCGGATTTCATTGCCCGCCACCATGACCTTTTGGCCTCTATCTAGCACCAAGCCACTGGTAAGCTCGACCGCACCAACCCTCGCGGCGGCGGCGCTTTAGGTCAGTCAAAGACTGTTCTTGTGGGCCCTTCTCGTCACCCTGCCGCGCTTCCATCCGCGAATATTGCATCGTGGCAAGCAAGAGGGCGTCGGCGAGTATATGCAACATTTTCTCTAATCCTAAGTCAGGGCTTTCTTGATAAATGCCAGTCTTAGGCTAATACTCACAGCCAATAGTTCTTCAATAATATTAGGAATTCTAACATATGCGTGAAATTGACTGGATGCACTTTCCGCCCCTTTCGGCCCTGCGCGCGCTTGAAGCGACCGCGCGTTGCGGCGGGTTTTCAGGCGCCGCTAGCACACTTAACGTGACGCATGCGGCCGTTTCGCAGCAAGTACGCAACCTTGAAAGCTATCTTGGTCTTGCGCTGGTGCGCCGCGATGGCCGCAACGTCGCGCTGACCGAAGATGGCGCGCGACTTGCAAGGGCAGCAGCGGACGGATTTCTTACCATCCAGTCCGCCACCCACATCTTGCTGGCCAGCCGGAACCCCA
This sequence comes from Albidovulum sp., assembly GCA_049680345.1. GTDB lineage: Bacteria > Pseudomonadota > Alphaproteobacteria > Rhodobacterales > Rhodobacteraceae > TMP-24. Next base: position 13,575 of record JBAUHP010000260.1, read on the forward strand.
ACGCCTTGACGATCACAATCACCCGAATTTTCGCCGAAAAATGGCTGATGCCACGTCTAAAGCAGTTCTGGGCGCAATATCCCGAAATTTCAGTCACCTTGAAGCCCGAGGATCGCTTGGTGGACCTCAGACAAGAGGCTGTTGATATCGGCATTCGGTTCGGCGACGGCAAATGGCCAGGGATCGACGCTACCTTCCTGACCTCGGCACGTTTTGTTGTGGTAGCCGCCCCCGCGCTAATAGACGGCATAGGGCCATTATCCGCCGCCAAGATGGCCACGCTGCCATGGATCAACGAAAGCGAATGCGCGGAAATGGCCAGCTGGCTGCAAAGCCATGGCATCGACGGCACAGCCTTAAAAGCCAAAACCCTGCCAACTGAAGAATTGGCCCTGTCTGCGGCACGGGAAGGATATGGGCTTTACCTCACCAGCGCGCCCTTGGTTGAACAAGACCTGCGCGATGGGCTGCTGCGGATCGTATTTGATCCGCAAGATGATATTCAGGGATATTTTATCGCGACACCTTCCGGGCTACAGAACCCCACGGCCCGGCTTTTTATCAAATGGTTGACGCAAGCCGTTTAGATCAAAAGATCGTCAAGCGACTTTCCGCTTTTTAGCGCCGCCTCGACCCAACGCGGCTTGCGCCCACGGCCGGTCCAGGTTTCCGACGAATCCGCCGGATTCGCGTATTTTTTCTTGGCTGGCTTGCGCTTGCGCACCGGCGCGACATCCATCAATTCGCTTAGAGAAAAGCCAAGGGCTTTGGCTTTTTCTTCAAGTACAGAAATCGCCTCTTGCTTTTTTCGGCTTTCGAAGCCCGAAATAGCCCTGCCGACTTGCGCGTGCAAATCCCTGAGTTCTTTCAACGACATTGCATCCAAGTCAAATTTCATCTTGAGCCCTTTCCAAGTTATTTGATTGTAGACAATCGCAAATTACAGATCGGCCCGCAAGCCGACATAATACTACACTTTAGTGCAGATATTGACCTATTTGGGACTGCGCTTTGCGAGTATTCTTTGTAACGTGCGCCGATGCATACTTAAACGTCGGGCTGTTTCAGAAACGTTTCGGTCACATAATTCATAAACACGCTGAATATGCTCCCACCGCACCCTGTCGGCGGACATCGGGTTTTCAGGCGGCGGCGGCAATGAAACCCCTTCCGACAAAAGCGCATTGGTGATGTCATTCGCATCTGCCGGCTTTGAAAGATAATCCGTCGCGCCGAATTTTACCGCTGCAACCGCCGTTGCAATTGCACCGTAGCCCGTCAGCACGACTATCCGGCAATCTGGGCGACGCTCACGCAGCATCTCGACCACATCAAGGCCGTTTCCATCTTCCAGCCGCAAGTCGACAACGGCATAGGCTGGAGGCCGTGCTTGGGCAATTGCGCGGCCTGCAGCAACGCTTTCGGCTGTTTCAGGGATAAATCCCCGCTTCTCCATGGCGCGTGCAAGGCGGCTGACAAAGGGCACGTCATCATCGACCAGCAGAAGTGTTCTGTCTGGCCCAAGATCTGCACGTTCCAGATCCGTCATGCGCGTTCCCCTTTACCGTTCTGGAATGATTCTAGACAGACATGGCCCTGCGGTCAAACAGCCTATCCGGCTTTATCAAGATAACAAGCCGCCCTTTCGGCGACCAAATCAGCACTGTCGTCATGGCCGAAAAAATCCGCAAATCCGACTTCGGGAAGCATAAGATAAGTTGTGGTCATATGGTCGACCAGATAATTCTCGTCCTCCGGGGCGTCTGGCACTTGAAACAAGGTCTTATATGCTCTGGCCGCAACTTTGAGTTCTTCGTTGGTGCCCGTAAGTCCAATCATCCGCGGATGCAAATAATCGGTCCATTCTTTCAAAACCGCTGGCGTATCGCGACCCGGATCTACCGAGATAAAAACCGGGGTCACATCATAGCCCAGCTCTTCCAGCACATCGACCGCCTCGGAATTGCGGGCCAAATCGGTCGGGCAAACGTCCGGGCAAAACGTATAGCCAAAATAAACCAGGGACGGCTTTGCCAAAACATCCTTGTCGGTAACCGTCCGACCATCTTCATCCGTCAGGGTAAATGCGCCGCCAATAGCGCTTGTTCCACCCATAACGCCACTGGCCCTGCAATCTGCAAAGACATCCCGCCCGGAATTGCGGGTCAATGCAACGATCGCAACCGTTGCGACAATCAGCGTCGCCGTCGCTGCCACAGCTATTCTTTGCGTTGAAAGCGCCATATCTTTCCCCATTTCCGCGAAACTGACAGCATTGATCTATATGCACCTATCAATCATTACCAGTCGGGTGAGACAACAGGACACGCAATGACGGAGTATGACCACCCCGATTCAGGCGACAGCGCCGCGCGAAGCAACTGGGTGCCGCTGCGTACGTTGGTCTTGCTACGCTGGATGGCTATCGCTGGCCAAAGTGCTGCTATCTTGATCGCCTGGCGGTTCTTCGATATTGCAATCGACACCTTGCCTTGTCTGGCCGTTATAGGCTTTTCGGCGATCCTCAATCTTGTTTTCAGTCTCTATTTCCCTGAAAATCGCCGCCTTTCGCAACTGGAAGCCCTTGGCGTCTTGATTTTTGACAGCTGTCAGCTTGCCTTGCTCTTGTACCTGACCGGTGGACTTAACAACCCATTCGCCTTGCTGATCCTCGCGCCCGCGACCATCGCTGCAACCGCCTTGCAAGACCGCGCCACCGCCATCATTGGCGCATTGACGCTTGTTCTTGTTTCAATCCTTGCGGTCGCCCATGTGCCGTTACGCCTGACCGATGGCTCGATCATCGCGGTTCCCCGAATCTTTGGGTTTGGCTTCTGGCTTGCGCTGGTTATCGGGGTCATGTTTCTTGGGCTATACGCCCGGCGTGTCACGCGTGAATTACAAGTGATGAGCGAGGGGTTGCTTGCCACGCAGATGGCATTGGCACGCGCGCAAAAGCTTACCGATCTTTCCGGCGTCGTGGCGGCGGCGGCACATGAACTTGGCACACCTTTAGCCACAATCAAGCTGGCCAGCTCGGAATTGGCCGACGAATTGGCAGATCGTCCGCTCTTGCGCGAAGATGCTGAACTGATCCGCGATCAGGCCGACCGCTGCCGCGACATCTTACGGTCCATGGGACGCGCTGGCAAAGACGATCTGCATCTTCGCACCGCGCCATTTGCCGCTGTCGTTGAAGAGGCGGCGGAACCCCACAGCAACCGCGGCGCAAAGCTGCATATCCATCTTCCCACAGATCGAATCGACACCCAGCCAAACATCCGGCGGCGCCCCGAGGTTATTCACGGATTGCGCAATCTCGTGCAAAACGCCGTCGATTTTTCCCGGGGCGATGTTTGGATCGACCTTGATTGGTCAGACACCGATTTAAGCTTCTTGATTGTCGATAGCGGCCCAGGCTTTCCAAGCCATCTTCTGGGCCGCATCGGCGAGCCGTTCATGCGCCATCGGCCAACGGCCAGCGCCGCGGCCAGTGACCGCCCCGAATATGAGGGCATGGGGCTTGGGCTGTTCATTGCCAAAACCCTTCTCGAAAGAACCGGCGCAACGTTGCAGTTCTCAAACGCCTCCGACCCGTTCTTGACGGAAGATGAGCGGCCACAGAAATCTGGCGCGATGATCAGGGTTTCTTGGCCGCGCCACCGTATTCAGGCCGACAGCAATCTAACATTGGGCCAAAATCAGCTTATCAGCCGCTGATACTTCACCTTTGTTTCGAAATTGCCCCGTTTCATTAACGCGCTGTTAACCCGGTCTGACAAATCATGAAGCCGGGGCCATTTAGCCATCGCGCAAGAACGGGAACACCATGTTAACGCCAATAATTCTGGCCACCGCCTTCTTTGCTACCTCTCTCGCATCAGCATTCACCGCCTTGGTGATCATGTCTTTTCTAGCTGAGGCTCGACGCAAGAAACATGTCAGCCCAACCGCGCTGATGCCAGAGATTGAGCCTACGGTCTTCTTGTTTGAGGATCGCGATCTGGTCGATGCAACACCGTCCGCGCGCGCGCTTTTACAGACCGTCGCAGATTACGAAACCGACTGGGACAAGTTGGTGGCCTACATCACGCCAAAACTTCCTGAATTTGCCAAAACAGCATCCGCGCTTGGTGATCTTGGTGCGACTGCGCTTACGTCAACCGTCGATCCAAATTTTCGTTTGCAGATTGAAAACCTCGGCAATGTCACGCGGCTGACGCTTTGCGATATTTCAGCTGAAGGGCAATGTGTTGTGATCGACGGGCTAAGCTTGCATGCCCAAGAGGATGAGATAGCATCTTTGCGCGAAATCCTTGGCAGGTTGCCGGTCCCCGTCTGGCGGTGCGGCGAGGATGGCGTGGTCGTATGGGCGAACAAAACCTATCTGAACCTTGCGCAAGAAGCTGCCGGAGAAGAGGATCTGGTCTGGCCGCTGCCCGTCTTGTTCGACTTTGCTGGCTATTTTGCAGGCAACAAGATGAAATCCACTGGCAGCAGACGCATGAAATTGCCCGCAGCCGATGCGCGCGGCGACCAATGGTTTGACTGCCACGCAATACCGTCGGGCAGCGGCCTATTGCACTTCGCAATGCCCGCCGATTCGATCGTGCGCGCCGAAAACTCCTTGCGCGAATTTATCCAGACCCTAAGCAAGACTTTTGCAGATCTTCCAATCGGGTTGGCCATATTCGACCGCCAGCGCCAACTGGCGCTTTTCAATCCCGCCATGATAGATCTGACGGCCCTCGGGCCCGAGTTTCTTTCGGCCCGGCCAACCCTGTTTTCCTTCCTTGACCAGCTCCGCGAAGCACGCATCGCACCCGAGCCGAAAGATTATACCGGCTGGCGTCAGCGCATGGCAGATCTGGAAAAGGCCGCATCATCTGGCCATTATGAAGAAGTATGGTCGCTTCCTACGGGCCAGACCTACAAGGTCACGGGCCGCCCGCACCCCGATGGCGCATTGGCCTTGCTGATCGAGGATACGACGGCCGAAACTTCGTTGACACGTCGCTTTCGTTCGGAAATCGAGCTTGGCCAGCGCGTCATTGATGCCCTTGATGATGCTGTCGTGGTCTTTTCCTCTGCGGGCGAGTTGGTGATGTCAAACACCGCATACACAACGCTTTGGGGGCTTGATCCTATTGCAACGCTGGGCTGCACTTCTATCCGTGACGCCACACGTCAATGGCAAGACCTGGCCAAACCGACACCGATCTGGGGCGATCTGCGCGATTTCGTCGGTGATATGTCAGAGCGCACAGAATGGGATGCTGATGTGACGCTGACCAATGGCAGCATTCTGGCCTGCCAGATTGCACCGATGGCAGGGGGCGCTACATTGGTCAGGTTTACCAAGGCGCGCCCAGAGCGCTTGCATGTCAGTCGCGCACGCCGGGCACGCCATACGCCTTCCAGTAGCGACGCAGACGCCCTTATTGAAGCATGAACAGGCATAGACGGGCCTTTGATACCTCAAACCTTCCGCCCGTCCTTGCCCTTGCACCCAAATTTCGCTAATCGCGGCGCACATTCCCTGCCTTAGGAGAGGTCCCATGTCCGCGCCAAAGAAAGTTGTGCTTGCCTATTCTGGCGGGCTGGATACCTCAATCATCCTGAAATGGCTGCAAACCGAATATGGCTGCGAAGTCGTGACATTCACCGCCGACCTCGGGCAAGGCGAAGAGCTTGAACCGGCGCGCGCTAAGGCCGAGCTTTTGGGCATCAAGTCTGAAAACATCCATATCGAGGATCTCCGCGAAGAATTTGTTCGCGATTTCGTCTTTCCAATGTTTCGTGCAAACGCCCTTTACGAAGGGCTTTATCTCTTGGGCACTTCAATCGCCCGCCCGCTGATCGCCAAGCGCTTGGTTGAAATCGCCGAAAGCTGTGGCGCCGATGCCGTGGCCCACGGTGCCACCGGCAAAGGCAACGATCAGGTCCGGTTTGAGCTGGCCGCCTATGCGTTGAACCCCCATATCAAAGTCATAGCCCCTTGGCGGGTCTGGGATCTGTCAAGCCGCACCAAGTTGATCGAATTTGCCGAAACCAACCAAATTCCGATCGCCAAAGACAAGCGCGGCGAAGCGCCGTTTTCGGTTGATGCCAACCTCTTGCACACCTCGTCAGAGGGCAAGGCACTGGAAAATCCCGCCGATGAGGCGCCTGAATACGTTTATCAGCGCACCGTTTGCCCCGAAGACGCCCCTGATGCACCCGAAATGGTGGAAATCGGTTTTGAGCGTGGCGACGCCGTCGCAATCAATGGCGAGGCCATGAGTCCGGCAACGATCCTGACCAAGCTGAACGAACTTGGCGGCAAACACGGTGTCGGGAGGCTTGATCTGGTTGAAAACCGCTTTGTTGGCATGAAGTCACGCGGCATCTATGAAACCCCGGGCGGCACGGTCTTGCTTGAGGCCCATCGCGGCATCGAACAAATCACCCTCGATGCGGGTGCGGGCCATCTGAAAGACAGCATCATGCCGCGCTATGCAGAGCTGATTTACAACGGCTTTTGGTATTCCCCGGAACGCGAGATGCTTCAGGCATTGATCGACAAAAGCCAAGAACATGTCTCGGGCACAGTGCGGGTCAAGCTGTTCAAAGGGTCGGTGCGGACGGTGGCGCGCTGGTCCGATCACAGCCTTTATTCTGAAAAGCACGTCACATTCGAAGATGACGCCGGTGCCTATGACCAAAAGGATGCGGCCGGCTTTATCCGGCTGAATGCCCTGCGTTTGAAACTGATCGCGACCCGGAACCAGCGCTTCGACTAAATATCAACGCATTGCGCGAATCTCCCCGCCGTCACAATAATGCCATAGTCTTGCGATCATTTATTCGGCCAAAGCGGACTCCACTGGAGGCGAGATGTTTCACGCTAGGTTAGTCGTAACCACACTTGGGCTCTCAATACTTATTCTGGGGCCGCTTGCCCCTACCGGCCAATTTTTCGGAGCTGATACCGCCTATGCCAAAAATGGCAATGGCGGCGGAAACGGTGGTGGAAATGGCGGCGGCAATGGAAATGGCAAGTCCGGCAATAAAGCGGACCAAAAAGGTGGTGCCGCAACCAATAAGTCATCGAAGTCCCGGACCAAGGCCGCCAAGCCGACCAAGGTCGCAACTGTTGCCAAGGGCAAGCTCGCGTCGGAACTCAAGGGCATGAATGCGGTCAATGCCAACCCGAACGCCTTCGCAAATGCCAGCCCCAACAGCCAAGTCGGACGCATCGCAAGCTATCGCGACGCCGCGCTGGCCGCCCAAGCTGCCGGACAGGAGTTGACCTCGGCTCAAGAAGACCTGCTCAATGCCGAAAGCACCCTGGACGATGCAGAAGCCGCATTGGACGCGCTGAAAGAGAACTACACCGGCAAAACGGCAGTCGAAATCGATGAGGAAATCGCGGCACTTGATCCAGATTCGGACACCTACGACTCAGATCTGGAGGCCTTGAACGCCGAAAAGTCAGCGGCGGAGATTCACGAAGCAGTTGTCACTGCGAAGCAAGCCGAGGTCGACGCAGCAGCGAAAGCTGCCACCGAGGCCGAAGTCAGTTTGGCAGAGGCGGAGGCCATCGCAGGCACAGCCACCGCTACTGAAGAGGCCGCGCTATCTGCAGCGACGAAAGGGAGGGTGCTATCTCCGGAAGCGCTTGCCTACGTCCGAGAACCGTTGGGGCTTGAGTGATTCAACCCCCAACTCTGCTCGTAACATTGATCACGCATAGATGACTTGCGCCCGGCGTGTTTTCACGGCGTCCTAGGAACCAAATGGAGGTTCCTATGCGAAAACTATTCTTGTTTCTGGCCTTGATGATTGCGCCGCTGGCGGCGCGGGCTGAAACCGCGATTGTCGCGGGGGGTTGTTTTTGGTGCGTCGAATCGGATTTCGAAAGCGTTCCGGGGGTGAATAGCGCGGTTTCAGGCTATACCGGCGGCACCACGAAAAACCCGACCTATAAGCAGGTCGGCAAAGGCGGCACCGGGCATTACGAAGCTGTCGAGATCAATTTTGACCCCGGCAAAGTCAGCTATGCGCGGCTGCTGGAGCTTTTCTTCCGATCAGTCGATCCAACCGACGCGGGGGGACAGTTTTGTGACCGGGGCGAGAGTTACCGCACCGCTATCTTCGTCAATAACGCGCGCCAGCGCGCCGATGCAGAGGCCGCAAAGGCTGAAGCTGAAGCCGCGTTGGGCCGCAAGATCGTTACCCCAATTCTGGATGCCGGACGCTTTTACAAGGCCGAGGCCTATCACCAAGACTACTACAAAGGCACCAGTATCGTGTTGACCCGGCGCGGGCCCAAGTCACAATCCGAGGCCTATAAGTTCTACCGAAAGGCCTGCGGCCGTGACGCCAAGGTCAAGGCGCTTTGGGGCGCCCAGGCCCCGTTCATACATTGATCCTGATGGTCACGCCGTCTGCCCCAAGCGGCAGGCGGCAATCACAGCCATATTAAGAATATCATTGACGCCGGAGCCCATCGAACAAATCTGAATCGGTTTATCAATGCCGGTCAGGATCGGGCCAACCACCGTCGCCCCGGCCATTTCTTGCATCAACTTGACCGAGATAGAGGCAGAATGCCGCGCGGGCACCACCAGCACATTGGCCGGGCCCGTCAGACGACAAAACGGGTAATGCGCCATCTGTACCGGGTTAAGCGCCACATCAACCGTCATCTCGCCTTCATATTCGAAATCGACTCCACGCGCGTCCAGCACCTTGGGCGCTACATGCATTTTTGTCGCCCGCTCTGACACCGGATAACCGAAGGTGGAGAAAGACAAGAACGCCACGCGCGGATCAAGGCCAAGCCCACGCGCCACATGTGCACCGCGTTCAGCAATATCGGCAAGATCATTCTCATCCGGCCATTCATGCACCAATGTGTCGCCGATCAGTACGATCCGGCCCTTGTGCAGCACCGCCGTAATCCCCACCGCCCCATCCGAGGCGCGCGCATCGAACACGTGATTGATCAGCTCTAGCACATGGGCCGATTTGCGTGTGGCTCCGGTGACCAGCCCGTCTGCATGGCCATGCGCCAGCATAAGTGCCGAAAATACGTGCCGGTCGCGCGCCGCCAGGCGGTGAATATCATGGCTGTCAAAGCCGTTACGCTGCAGCCGCGCATAAAGGAAATCCTTGTAGGTATTGAGATGCTCGGTGTTGGCTGCGTTGACGATTTCAAGTTCTTTTATCGCGTCGCCAAGCCCCTCTGCCGCCAGCTTTTCCTTCACATCTGCCTCGCGGCCGACCACCATCGCCACGCCCAGACCCGCGCGGTGATAGGCCACGGCGGCGCGCAAGACGCGTGGATCATCACCTTCGGCAAAGACCATGCGGGCCTGTGCCTGACGCGCGCGCGCGTGAATGCCTTGCAAGATTGTCGCCGTTGGATCCATGCGCGCCTTGAGGCTAAGCTCATACCCCGCCATGTCGACAATCGGGCGTCGGGCAACGCCGGTTTTCATACCCGCTTTCGCGACGGCGGGCGGAATCACGTGGATCAAACGCGGATCAAACGGCGTTGGAATGATATAATCGCGCCCGAAAGTCAGCTTGCGGCCATAAGCCACCGCTACTTCTTCGGGAACTTCTTCACGGGCAAGGCGCGCCAGGGCCTCGGCGCAGGCGATCTTCATTTCATCATTGATTGCGCGGGCGTGAATATCCAGCGCACCGCGGAAGAGATAGGGAAAACCCAGAACATTATTGACCTGATTGGGATAGTCCGACCGCCCCGTGGCAACGATGGCATCTTCGCGCACGGCATGCGCCTCTTCGGGCGTGATTTCCGGGTCAGGGTTGGCCATGGCGAAAATCACCGGGTTGGGGGCCATTGAAGCTACCATTTCAGCCGTTACCGCCCCCTTGGCTGAGACACCAAGGAACACATCGGCGTCCTTCATTGCATCATCGAGGCTGCGCGCATCGGTCTTGGCGGCATGGGCGGACTTCCATTGGTTCATACCTTCGGTGCGGCCCTGCCATATGACACCCTTGGTGTCGCACATGAT
>JBAUHP010000261.1:0-1988 GCA_049680345.1 Albidovulum sp.
GCAATCAACAGGCGCGGGTGGCGCCAAAGCATATCTGATGCGCGGCCAAGCAGCGTCTCAGCCATCTGCAGGCTCCATCACATGCATGTCAGTGTCGCTCCATGCCAAATGGACGCGATCCCCGACATTGGGGGGCGCCTCTGACAGGGGGCACAAGACGGTGACGATGGCCGCCTCCAGCTGAACCGACAGGCGTGTCGCACTGCCAAGGAAATTCACACTGCGCACAACGCCCGCATGGCCTTGGGGGGCCAGTCGGATCGCTTCGGGGCGCAGGCTTGCCGGGTGCGCCCTCCCCACGAGGGATTGCACAAACGCCGCAGGCAGCACGTTGGAGGAGCCGACAAAATCGGCAACAAACGGCGTCTGCGGGCGCAAATACAATTCCCGCGGTGTGGCGATTTGCGCGATGCCACCATCGTTGAACACGGCCACGTGGTCGGCCATCGAGAGGGCCTCGCCTTGATCATGGGTCACAAAGACAAAGGTAATGCCAAGCTGCCTTTGCAGGGTCTTGAGTTCTTCTTGCATCTGCTCGCGCAGTTTCAGATCCAGCGCGCCCAAGGGTTCGTCCAGCAACAGGACTTTGGGTTTATTGATGATTGCGCGGGCAAGGGCGACGCGCTGGCGCTGGCCACCGGAGAGCTCGGAGGGCTTGCGCTGCCCGTAGCCGCCGAGGGCCACAAGGTCCAACGCCTCTTCTGCAGCTTTGTGGCGGGCCGGTTTTGATTGGCCCGCGATCATCAGACCGTAAGCCACATTATCGATCACATTGAGATGCGGAAACAGGGCGTAGTCCTGAAACACGGTGTTGACGGCGCGTTTATAGGGCGGAACCTCCCCCATGTTTTGGCCAAAGACCTCAATGGTGCCAGCTGTGGGGCGTTCAAACCCCGCGATCAGGCGCAGGCAAGTGGTTTTGCCGGAGCCAGAGGGGCCCAACATCGCAAAGAACTCGCCCTCCGCAATTTCCAGATCGACGTTGTCGACCGCGCGGACAGGTCCGAAATGCCGCGAAACGCCTCTGAATTTAACCGCTGCTGTCATTGCTGATCCGACCAGATTTGCGCCTTGCCGGGATCGTCCGGCAAGGCAATGTCAGGTTGGGGGGTGATTAGCGCCCGCCTATGACGCCGATATAATCGGACACCCAACGGTAATAGGGCACACATTCATCTTGGCTTTCGCACGACGACACTGGCGTGGTCCAAAATTTGATCCGCTCAAATTGGTCCATTCCGTTCAATGTGCAGCCTTCAGCGGTCTGCATCCCGCGCCCATCCGTACACGCGGCAGGAACCGCAGGGTTCGCACCAAACCAAACCGAAAGGTCCGCTTGCAGGTTGGACGCCAGCGAATGCTCCATCCACATATACGCACAGTTCGGATTTGCCGCATCGACGTGCATCATGGTGGTGTCGGCCCATCCGGTCGCACCTTCTTGCGGAATGGTAGAGGCCACGGCCGCGCCGTCACCTTGCAACAGATTGACCTGAAACGGCCAGGACCCCGATGCGGCCATGCCTTCGTTCTTGAAGTCATCGATCTGAATGAATGCGTCATGCCAATAGCGGCTGACCAGCTTGCGCTGGCCGCGCAACAAATCAAGGGCCGCGTCATATTGAACCTGCGTCAGCTCATAAGGCGAAGTGATGCCAAGTTCGGGCTGGTGAAACATCAGATAGTTGGCGGCATCCGCAATATGGATCGGGCCATCATAGGCCTGCACGCGGCCTGCATTGGGCTGACCATCGGGAAGGTTCATCGCGTCAAATACAACGTTCCAGCTTGTCGGCGCTTCGGCAAAGACCTCAGTGGAATACATCAGCACGTTCGGCCCCCACATATAGGGCGTGCCGTAATGGACGCCGTCGACAAAGTGCCAAGGCGCTTCTTTCAGACGGTCATCGACGGTGCTCCAACTTGGGATCAGGTCGATGTTGATCGGCTGCACGCGGTTACCTGCAACCATCCGAAGGCTTGCGTCG
>JBAUHP010000262.1:0-4936 GCA_049680345.1 Albidovulum sp.
CCACCCCCTGCCCTTCACTGCCGCGCCGCACCACCTCGGCGCCAAAGATCAAGGTCGGCACGTAAAGCGGCAAAACCAGAAGCGACAGCAACAGCCCGCCGCGCTTCACCCCCACCGTCAGCCCCGCCCCAAAGGCCCCGATCACCGACAAGGCCGGGGTGCCAAGCGCCAAAGACAATACCAGCCAGCCGTATCCCGCAGGCGGCAGGTGCAAAAGCACCCCCAAAACCGGGGCCACAAGCACCAAAGGCAGACCCGTCGTCAGCCAATGCGCCAGCGCCTTGATCGCGGCCACCGCCTCCAGTGGCAGCGGCGAGGTGGCCAGCGCATCCAGCGTGCCATCCTCAAAATCCAAAGCAAAGATCCGGTCCAGCGACAACAGCGTGGCCAACAGCGCCCCCACCCACAAAATACCGGGCGCAATCGCGGCCAGCCGTGCCGCATCCGGCCCGACGCCCAAGGGGATCAGCACCACCAGGATCAAGAAGAACGCCATGCCAAGGCCAAAGCCCCCCCCGGCCCGAACCGCAAGCCGCAGATCGCGCTGCAAAAGTGCCATCATGGCCACAGCCCCATATTGCCGCACACCCATCCGGCGCCGCCATCGGGGCAAACACCGCCAGGAAAACCCATGACGCGCCTCATCCAAACACCTCGTCAAAGCCCGCATCAGCCAGGCTCGGGCCAAGCGGGTTGGCGCGAAACGGGGTCAGATCCAAAACCGCAGCCTCGGGCAGGCCAAGGTCGATATGGCTGGCCAAAAGCGCCATGCCACCGCCCGCCAGATGGCCGCGCAGCACCGTTGCAAACAGCCCGACCGAGGCCGCATCAAGCGACACCGTCGGCTCATCCAGCAGCCAAAGCCTGCGCTTGGTCAAGATCAACCGCGCCAGACCCAAACGGCGCTTTTGCCCGGCAGACAGGCTTTGCGCGGGCCGCCCCGCCAATGCGCCCAGATCCAATGCCGAAAGCGCCGCCCCGACATTGTCATGGCCGTAAACCCGCGCCCAGAAATCAAGGTTCTCGGCCACGCTCAACACCGATTTGATCGCATCTTGATGGCCCGCATAAGCCATCTCATCCGCCGTCAGGCTGATTTTCCCCGCCAGCGGCGCTTGCAGCCCCGCAATGGTGCGCAACAGCGTCGTCTTGCCAACCCCGTTTGGCCCGCGCAAGATCAGCGCCTGCCCCGCGCCAAGCGCAAAGCCAATGCCCTCCAGCACGGCCACACCGCCGCGCGCGGCGGCCAGATCGGAAATGACAAGCTTCATGGCCAAGGGGGTTAGCGCATTTGCGCCAGCAGCGGCAAGCGGCTTTGTCAGACCGGTATCAGGGCCGCAGCCACCCGGCGCGCTTCCGACAGGCAAATGTTATAGCTGCGCGCGGCGGCCGGGCTGTCCATCGGTTCAAGCCCGATGCCCAAACCATCAAGTGTTGTGCGCAGCTCAGGGTCAGGATGCGCGATCTTCTGGCCCATGCCCAAAAACAAGATATCGATCTGACCGGCCAGCGCCACAAGGGCGGCCCAATCGGCCAACCCGCCCCAGCCACGCACCCCGTCAGGCGCCACAATCACCGGCCCGTCCAGAACCTGCCCCCCCACCCGAAAAAACCCCGGCCCATAGCCATCCACCGGAAGCCCGGGGCCGCTAAAGCCGATATCGGTCAAAGAGATCACCAGATACCTCTATTTTTCGGTGGCGAATTGCGTGCCTTTCGGCCCGTCAGGCCCATCAACAGGCTTGGACCAGTCACGCTTGACGCCCAGATAGCGCACGATGTTCTTGCCGATATAGATCGAGGAATAGGTTCCCACGATCACCCCGAAGGTGATGGCAAAGACAAAGCCACGGATCACATCCCCGCCAAATATCATAAGCGATATCAACGCAATAAGGGTCGTTCCCGAAGTCATCAAGGTGCGGCTGAGGGTTTCATTGACCGACAGGTTCATGACATCGGTCAGCGGCATCGTCTTGTATTTCATCAGGTTCTCGCGCAAGCGGTCAAAAACCACCACCGTATCGTTGATGGAATAGCCCAAGATCGTCAGCAATGCCGCAATCGTGGTCAGATCGAACTTGATCTGGAACAGCGCGAAAACCCCGATCGTCAGCACGACATCATGGACAAGCGCCGCCATCGCCCCCAACGCGAATTGCCATTCAAAGCGCAGCCAGATGTAGACGACGATTGCAAGTGTTGCCGCCAGCACCGCGATAATCGCCGTCTGGATCAGCTCACCCGAAACCTTGGGGCCGACCGATTCCACCGATGGGAAGGTGATCGCCGGATCAACTCCTTGCAAGGCGCCCTCGATTTGCGCGATGATTTCCGGGGTGATCGCCTCAACGCCTTCCTGGGCCTGAATGCGCACCATCGCCACATGCTGATCTTCGCGAAAGCCCGGATCATAGACCTGGGTGATCGACACATCCCCAAGGCCAAGCGGGCTCAGCGCCGCGCGGTAGGCCCCGACATCCACAGCCATCGTCGATTCCGTCCGTATCGAGGTGCCGCCGCGAAAGTCGATGCCGAAATTCAGCCCCATGACCAAGGCCACGATGATCGCGGCAACAAAAGCCACCATAGACCCACCAAAGGTGATCGTTGCCAGTTTGAAGAAGTCATAATTGGTATTGTCGGGCACCAGTTTCAGTCGGAATGCCATGATCCTGCTCCCTATAACTCAATCGTCTTCGGCCGTTTCCAGCCATACCAGGTCACGACAAAAAGCCGCGTGACAAAGATCGCGGTGATAACCGAGGTGATAATCCCGACGCTCAGCGCAATCGCAAAACCGCGCACCGGGCCAGAGCCCGCAAAGAACATCACCGCCCCGCCGATCAATGTGGTCAGGTTCGAATCGATGATCGCCGACATCGCTTTCTCAAACCCCAGCTCAATCGCCCGCGCCGGGCCCTTCGCGGCCCGAAGCTCTTCGCGGATACGCTCAAAGATCAGCACATTGGCATCGACCGCCATCCCCATGGTCAGCACAATCGCCGCAATGCCCGGCAAGGTCAGGGTCGATCCGAGGGCCGAAAAGATCGCGAATATCATCGCCATATTGATCGCCAAAGCAAAGCTCGCCATCACCCCGAACCAGCCATAGCTTGCAATCATGTAAAGCACGACCAGCCCGTATCCGACCATCGCGGCCTTCAGCCCCGCATTGATGCTGTCCTGGCCCAACTCTGGCCCAACGGTGCGTTCCTCAACGAAGGTCATCTTTGCAGGCAATGCGCCCGCGCGCAGCAAAACCGCAAGATCGGTAGAGCCCTGGACATCGAAATTCCCGGTAATGATCCCGGATCCGCCCGAGATATGGCTGCGGATCACCGGCGCCGAAATGACCTTGCCGTCCAGCACGATGGCGAAAAGCTGCCCGATATTTTCGGCGGTATAATTGCCAAAAGCCCGCCCGCCCGCGGCGTCAAAACGAAAGGCCACGGCTGGCTGGCCGTCTTGGTCAAAGTCGGGGCGCGCATCCACCAGATCCTCACCGCCGACAACCGGCGTATCTTCCAGCACGTAAAACACACCCGGCTCATCGGCCGCCGGATAGGTCACATTGCCCACCCCGGCCAACTCGCCCTCATTCGTCGTGCGCCGCACCACCGGGTTGAAGGTCAGCTTCGCCGTCGTCCCGATCAGGGCTTTCAACTCGGCTGCCGATCCGATCCCCGGCACCTGAATCAAGATCCGGTCAGCCCCTTGGCGCTGGATCGTGGGCTCGCGCGTGCCCGCACCGTCCACCCGGCGCCGCACAATCTCAAGGCTTTGCTCAATCGTGCGGTCATCGGTGGCCGCGCGTTCCGCCTCCGACAGGTTCAGCACCAAAACCTTGCCCTCGGCGCGCACCTCGATATCGTCTTGCCCGACACCGGTCAGCGTCACCACCGGCCGCGCCAGCCCGCGCGCTATTTCAAGCGCACGCGCCACGGCCTCGGTGCTTTCCAGCGTCACCCGCAACTCGCCGTCCGGCGCGGGCGCGCGCCTGATCGCGCCGATTGTGGCGCGTTCCGCCCCAAGTGCTGTGCGCAGCTCTGGCCACATCCCGTCCATGCGCGCCTTATAAACGTCGCTCACCTGCACTTCGGCCAGCAGATGCGCACCTCCGCGCAGATCAAGCCCAAGGTTGACGATCGACGAGGGCAACAAATCCGGCCACCCGGCCCGGTCCGCCACCAGCTCCGGCGTCTCTGACCCGGTAGCCTCGATCTTGGCAACCGCATCATTATGCCGCTCAACCCGGCTGTAAAACGCATTCGGCAGCGCCATGCTCAGCGCAAGGACACAAAGCCCCCACACCATGACGCGCTTCCACATGGGCATCTGCATTTGGGTTTACTCAGTTCGAATTGGCTGGGGCTGGTTCGGTTTTCGACAAGACCTGCGCGATCGTCCCCTTGACCACCTTGACCTTGACGCCCTCGGCAATCTCGACCTCAACTTCCGCACCCTCGGGCACTTTTGAGACTTTGCCAATCAGCCCGCCCGCCGTCACAACCTTGTCGCCGCGCCGCAAGGCTTCGACCATGGCTTTATGTTCTTTCAGCTTCTTTTGCTGCGGACGGATCAGCAAGAAATACATGATCGCAAAGATCAGGATCAACGGCGCGAACTGGCCAAGGGCGAATCCGGCACCGCCGCTACCGGCGGCTTGCGCAAATGCGGGTGTAATGAACATGGGCGTCCTCTTGCTTTGGGGTAAGGCCCAAAGGCCCCACGGGATCGCGCCGGAACCTATAGGCGCGAGGGCGGCTTTGCAAGCGGGCGCGGGGCAAGCGGGGGCGGGCTTTTTTCACCGCCCCTGCGGGCCCGATCACCACCTTACAAACCAGCCCCGGCGCTTGCGCCAATCTGCCCCCCCCCTTCCCAATCCCCATTTTCCCGCTAAGCTTGCAGCGATTGCCCCCAAACCCCTTTACGC
>JBAUHP010000263.1:0-5229 GCA_049680345.1 Albidovulum sp.
GGCCTGGCGGCTGGTTCATTATTTCGCATTTCCGCACTTTTCCCAGTGGCGGATTTACCCTAAACCCGGTCAACGGATGCGGGGACGGCAGGCAATGAAGCAATCCATCATTGAGCGTTGCGAGGCCAGGGGCCTGCGGATGACCGGTCAGCGCCGGATCATCGCACAGGTTTTGGAGGAATCGCCCGATCACCCCGATGCCGAAGTGCTTTATGCACGCGCCTGCGCGGTCGATCCCAAAATCTCACTCGCCACGGTTTACCGGACGGTGAAGCTGTTTGACGGGGAAGGCATTCTGGACAAGCTGGAATTTGGCGACGGGCGGGCGCGCTATGAGGATGCCGAGCGCAGCCATCATGACCATCTGATTGATCTGGACAGTGGCAAGGTCATCGAATTTGTCGATCCCGATATCGAGGCCTTGCAAGAACGCATTGCCGCGAAGCTTGGCTATAAGTTGGTTGGCCACCGGTTGGAGCTGTTTGGCACCAGGTTGAAAAAGGGCTGACGGCACAAAAATGGAAAACCTGCGCGGCATTATGCTGATGGTGGCCGCGATGGCAGGTTTTGCCATGGAAGATATGTTCATCAAGCTGACGGCCGCCGATTTGCCGACCGGGCAGATATTGCTGATGCTGGGGGTGGCCGGCACGCCGGTTTTTGCGGCAATGGCGGCGATGCAGGGCCAAAGTATCTGGTCCAAGGAAGCCTTCAACCGAACCGTTCTTTGGCGCCACCTTGGGGATATGATCGGCACACTTGGGTTTGTGACGGCGCTGTCGCTTATTCCCATCTCGGTCGTCTCGGCGATCTTGCAAGCGATGCCTTTGGCGGTCACTTGTGGGGCGGCCTTGTTTATGGGCGAAAAGGTCGGCTGGCGACGCTGGGCCGCGATCATGGTGGGCTTCATAGGGGTCTTGATCGTGATCAGGCCGGGGTTTGAGGGGTTTCGCCCCCCTGCCCTTTGGGCTGTGCTCTCTGTCGCGGGGCTGACTTTGCGGGATCTGGCAACACGGCGGATCCCCGCGCGGATCGGCACCATGCAGGTGGGCGCATGGGGCTTTGTCGCGGTCGCGGCCCTGGGTGCGATGATGTTGGCGCGGTCGGGGGGGGCGGTCTGGCCAAACGGCGTGCAGGTTGTCTATCTGCTTGGCGCTTTGGCGTTTGGCGTCGCGTCCTACTGGGCGATCATGTCGGCCATGCGGGCGGGTGAGATGTCGGTGATCACGCCGTTTCGCTATTCGCGGCTGATATTCGCGATCATCATTGGCATGGTGGTTTTCGATGAACGACCCGACACACTGATGCTGCTGGGCTCGGCGGTCATCATCGCTTCGGGGCTTTATACGCTGGCGCGTGAAAGGCGTTTGCGCCAGCGCGCCCTTTCCTTGGGCGCGGCGGCAGAGTAAACACCGCCCGAACAGGGCTTTGCCCCCCGCAGTATGTAAGTGTCAGGAGACCCTAATGAGCACCATCGTCGATATTCACGCCCGCGAAATTCTTGACAGCCGTGGCAACCCCACTGTCGAGGTGGATGTGCTTTTGGAAGACGGCA
The DNA here is from genome assembly GCA_049680345.1 of Albidovulum sp. GTDB lineage: Bacteria > Pseudomonadota > Alphaproteobacteria > Rhodobacterales > Rhodobacteraceae > TMP-24. The sequence goes on from JBAUHP010000263.1 coordinate 1,556, forward strand.
CATTAGGGCGCGCCGCTGTCCCGTCGGGTGCCTCGACCGGCGCGCATGAGGCGGTGGAAAAGCGCGATGGCGACAAGGCGCGCTATTTGGGCAAGGGCGTGCTGGAGGCGATTGCCGCCGTCAATGGCGAGATCGCCGAAAATCTGGTGGGCGAAGATGCGACCGAACAGGTGGCGCTTGACGGGTTGATGTGCGAATTGGATGGCACGCCCAACAAGGCGCGCCTTGGTGCCAATGCGATTTTGGGCGTGTCATTGGCGATGGCGAAGGCTGCGGCAGAATTCACCGCACAGCCTTTGTACCGCTATGTCGGCGGAACCTCGGCGCGGGTGCTGCCGGTGCCGATGATGAATATCATCAATGGCGGCGAACATGCCGATAACCCGATTGATATCCAAGAATTCATGATCATGCCGGTGGCTGCGGAAAATATCCGCGAAGCGGTACGGATGGGGGCGGAAGTGTTCCACACCCTGAAGAAAGAGCTGTCGGCAGCGGGTCTTTCGACCGGCATCGGCGATGAGGGTGGCTTTGCGCCCAACCTGAGTTCGGCGCGCGAGGCTTTGGATTTCATCCTCAAATCCATCGAAAAGGCCGGCTACCGCCCCGGCGAAGATATTCATCTGGCGCTGGATTGTGCGGCGACCGAATATTTCAAGGGCGGCAAATATGTGATGGCCGGTGAGGGCAAGACATTCAGCCCCGAAGAAAACGTGGCGTACCTTGCGGCATTGGTGGCGGATTACCCGATCATCTCTATCGAGGATGGCTGTTCTGAGGATGACTGGGCGGGCTGGAAGCATCTGACCGATGTGCTGGGCGCCAAATGCCAGCTTGTGGGTGATGATCTGTTCGTCACCAACCCCGTGCGTCTGGCCGAAGGCATTGCCAAGGGTTGCGCCAATTCGCTGTTGGTCAAGGTCAACCAGATCGGCACCCTGACCGAAACCCTGGATGCGGTGCGCATGGCGGACCGGGCGCGCTATACCAGCGTGATGTCGCACCGCTCGGGTGAGACGGAGGACAGCACCATTGCCGATCTGGCGGTGGCGACCAATTGCGGGCAGATCAAAACCGGATCGCTGGCGCGGTCAGACCGGTTGGCGAAATATAACCAGCTGATCCGCATCGAAGAGATGCTGGGTGAGACGGCAGAATATGCCGGGGCCTCGATCTTGCGCGCATGACCGAAGACGAAGTCATAAAGCACCTTTCCCTTGCCCCGCATCCCGAGGGTGGCTGGTACCGCCAGACATGGGAGGCCGAGGGCAAGGACCGTGCGGCGGGCACCTGCATCTATTTCATGCTCAAGGCTGGCGAGCAAAGCCATTGGCACCGGGTCGATGCCGCCGAGATCTGGCATTTTTACGCAGGCGCGCCGCTGATCTTGTCATTGGCCGCGACGGCGGCGGGCCCGGCGAAGGACCACGTCTTGGGCGCTGATCTGATGGCGGGCCAAGCCCCGCAAATCATCGTGCCGCCCGATCACTGGCAAGCCGCGCGCAGCACGGGTGGCTGGGCACTGGTTGGCTGCACCGTCAGCCCCGGTTTCTTGTTCGAGAATTTCGAGCTTGCCCCGGCGGGTTTCGATATTCCAAGATAGGCCGATGGATCACAAGGCCTTCCTGTCCGCCCTGTCGGCCGAGCAAAAAACCCGGCTGACCGCCACCAGCAACCGCGCAGGCGTGCGGCATCTGGTGCAGCATCTGGGGCTGATTGCGGTGACGGCATTGCTGATTGGCGGGCAGGTTCCGGGCTGGCCGCTTTTATTGCCGATCCAGGGGCTTGCGATCATTTTCCTTTTCACGCTGGAACATGAATGCACCCACCGCACGCCCTTCGGCAGCCCTTGGCTGAACGACTGGGTCGGGCGCATCTGCGGGCTGTTGATCTTGTTGCCCTTTGAATGGTTTCGCTATTTCCACCTTGCCCATCACCGTTTCACCAATATCCCCGGCCAAGACCCCGAGTTGGAAAGCCCCAAGCCCGAAACCCGCGGCCAGTTCATCTGGCATGTTTTGGGCCTGCCGATCTGGTGGGGGAATGCCAAACTGTTGGTCCGGTTGGCGCTTGGGCGGGAGATGGCCAGCTATCTGCCGCAAGGCGCGCGCCCGAGGGCGGCACTTGAGGCACGAATCATGCTGGGGCTTTACGCGGGCGTCGCTGCGTCACTGTTTTGGTCGCCCCTGTTGTTTTGGGTCTGGCTGTTGCCGGTGGTCATCGGCCAACCGGCCCTGAGGATTTATTTGTTGGCCGAGCATGGCGATTGTGCGCGTGTCGCCAATATGTTTGAAAACACCCGCACCACATTCACCACCGCCCTTGTGCGCTTTTTCGCGTGGAACATGCCTTACCATGTGGAACATCACGTCTTTCCCGCCGTGCCATTTCACCGCCTGCCCGATCTGCATGCGCTGATCCGGCAGGAATTGAAGGTAACGGCCAATGGCTATGCGCAGTTCACCCGCAGCTATCTGGCGCGCCGCGGCTAAGGCTTCGCTTTAATCTTGGCATGGTTCTTGCCCCACCAATCGGTTAACGGTCGCGCGACCCCGAAGGTGGCTGCATTTCATGACCGATCAGATTCCCAAAAACGAAGACAGCCTGCGCGGCTTTGGCTTTGCCCTTTCGGCCTATTTGCTGTGGGGGTTGATGCCGATTTACATGAAGGCGCTGGCGCATGTGCCGCCCGCCGAGGTGATTGCGCACCGCGTGCTTTGGTCCGTGCCAATCGCGGGGGCCTTGCTGATCATCTTGCGCCGAACCGCTGATCTGGCGGCGGCCATTCGCAACCCGCGCATGTTGGCTATGGCCGCTGTGACGGCGACGATCATCTCGATCAACTGGGGGATTTATGTCTGGGCGATCGGGGCGGGCCATGTGCTTGACGCAGCCCTTGGCTATTACATCAACCCGCTGTTCTCGGTGCTTCTGGGGTCGGCTTTGTTGCGCGAAAAGCTAAGCCGGGCGCAATGGCTTGCGATTTCGCTGGCCGCCCTTGCGGTGGCACTTTTGACCTATGAGGCTGGCAGACTTCCGGTGGTTGCCCTTGCGCTGACGCTTAGCTGGGGGGCATATGCGTTTTTCAAGAAACGCCTGCCGATCGGTCCCAATCAGGGTTTCATGCTTGAGGTTTTGCTGCTGACGCCCATAGCGCTGGCCTATGTTCTTTGGTTGGGCCTGCGCAGCGAGGGGCATTTTTTGAACGGTGTCAGCTTTGATAACTGGATGCTGGTGGGTTGCGGTATGGTCACGGCAGTGCCGCTGATCCTTTATGCGAATGGTGCGAAACTTCTGAAGCTTTCAACAATTGCGATCATGCAATACACGGCACCCACGATGATTTTTCTGACCGCAGTTTTTGTGTTTGATGAACCCTTCGGCGGTGCGCGGCTGATCGCCTTTCCGATGATCTGGCTGGCCTTGGTGATTTACACCGGCTCCATGATCTATCAAGCGAAACGCGCAGGCCGATAGGGGGCCAGCAATGGCGATGCGGTACCGCCCATCACCTCGGCCGCGACCAATTGGCCGATCAAGGGGGCCAGCGTGGCGCCGCTGTGCATGACCGCAAGATAAAGCCCCTCAACCCCGGTTGTCCCGACCGCCGGAAGGCCGTCACCGGGAACCGGGCGGAAGGCCAGTGTCACCTCTTCCCAAGCCAGATCTGTTTG